>JBBSAF010000256.1:0-4238 GCA_038252525.1 Tepidisphaerales bacterium | reverse complement strand
GCCAAACCCCTCAAACTCGATCCCACACCCCGCCTTTCCCTGGGCCTCAGCGCCCTGAGCCTCCTGCCCGACGCCACCGTCGCCATCCTCACCCAAGCCGCCGACCAACGCCTCTACAAGGTCAAACACACCCGTCTGGCCGCCTGAAATCCGACCGGACCCAAGCGCCCCGCGACCGCGAAAACGCCATTCCTCTCCGAAATCCCCCGAAAATCGGATTTTCCGCGCTTGTCCCCCGTCCCCGACTCGCTACGATCAGCGCGCCAAAGGTCCGATAACCGGCGAGTTCACATCGCCATTCGCTTTCATGCCTCGGGGTGGAACCCGCGAGCCACGGCGACGACCCATCGACCCGCGGCGAGGAGCCATGAGAACAGAAAATGCATCCGTCGCGCCCCGAACCCCCTTCGAGGCGCTTGAATCCCGCCGTTTGCTTTCCGCAGGCCCGGTCCTGTCCGTACAGACCCTCAACCTCGGCTATTTCTATTCCGCCGCCGCCGCCGTCGCCCTCGACGCCAACGCCAATGTCTGGATCGCCGGCGAGGCCGACACCGACCTCAAGCCCCAAGCCCTACTCACCGCCCGCTTCTCCCCGACCTTCCAGTACCAGCACGCCCGACAAACCCCCGCCGGCAACTACACCGCCGCCAGCGCCATCGCCATCCAATCCGACGACAAGGCCGTCGTCGCCGGACAGCGCGCGTTCGTCGATGGCGGCCCGCACGACATCGTCGTCGCCCGCTTCAATCCCGACGGCTCACCCGACACCACCTTCGGCGCCAATGCCGACGGGCTGGCCATCGTCGATCTCGGCGGCGATGAACACGCCACCACCCTCGCCGTCGACGCCAACGGCGATCTCGTCATCGCCGGCTACGACGCCACCGGCATGATCGTCCTGCGCCTGACCCCCGACGGCGCCCTCGATTCCACCTTCGGCGTCGCCGGAGCCGTCACCATCGACTTCGGACCCAACGCCGACTCCGGCGCCGAGGACATCGCCATCGACGCCGGCGGCCACATCGTCGTCGCCGGGTACGCCGCCGACCCCGCCACCGGCGACGCCCGCTTCGCCATCGCCCGCCTCCTAGACGACGGTTCGCTTGACAACGCCTTCGGCGCCAACGGCCTGCTCACCGATGCCGTCGGCGACGGGGCGTTCATCCACGCCTTCGCCGTCCGCGCCGACGGGTCCATCGTCGTCGCCGGCGAATCCAACCACGCCGCCACCGGCCAGGACTTCACCGTCGCCCGCTACGACGCGGCGGGAACGCGTCAATGGCTCACCACCACCGATCTCCAAGGCGCCGACGTGGCCAAAGCCATCGCCCTCGCCGCCGACGGCTCGATCTTCGTCGCCGGAGCCACCGTCGCCCCCGGCGCCACCGGGGACATGGCCCTCGCGCGTTACACCGCCGCCGGCGTCATCGACACCCGCCTCAATCCCGCCGGCGACAGGCCCGGAACCCTCTGCCACGACATCGCCGGACACGACGACTCGGCCAACGCCATCGCCATCGACCCCGACGGCACCATCATCCTCGCCGGCTCCGCCGAGGACGCCCAGGGCGTCGACAAACGCCTCGCCCTCGTCCGCGTCGATCCGGCCGCCACTGGAACCGGCGGCGGCATCTCGCCCGCCGCCGGCGCCCAACACATCGCCGTTTACCGCAATGGCCAGTTCATCCTCGACTCCGACGGCATCGCCGGCGCCTCCGCGGGCGACACCTCCTTCACCGGCGGCCGATCCGGCGACATCCCCGTCGTCGGCGACTGGAACGGCGAGGGAACCACCCACGCCGGGCTTTTCCGCGATGGCCTCTGGATCCTCGACACCAACGCAACCCCCGGCTTCCAGGCCGACGACACCACCTTCGCCTTCGGCGTCGCCGGCTGGGCTCCCGTCGTCGGCGATTGGAACGGCGACGGCAAAACCGACGTCGGCATCTACAGCGGCGCCAAGTGGGGCTTGGACAGCGACGGCGTCCGCGGCTGGAACGCCGGCTCCGACGAGGTCATCACCTTCGGCAATCCAAGTTACACCCCCATCGTCGGAGATTGGAACGGCGACGGCGAAACCGACATCGGCGTCTTCATCAACGGCGTCTGGGGCCTGGACAGCAACGGCGTCCGCGGATGGCAAGCCGGCTCGGATGCCTCCTTCGCCTTCGGCGCCACCGGCATGACCCCCATCGTCGGCGATTTCAACGGCGACCACAAAACCGACGTCGGCGTCTATTCCAACGGCACCTGGGGCCTCGATTCCGACGGCCAACGCGGATGGAACCAAGGCGCCGACGCCGTCTTCGCCTTTGGCGGCGCAGGCATGAAGCCCGTCATCGGCGATTGGAACAACGACGGCATCTCCGACGTCGCCGTCTTCACCGGCCTCAAATGGGGCCTCGACTCCGACGCCGTCCGCGGCTGGACCGCCGGCGACTCCGTCCTCACCCTCGGCCAACCCGCCGACCTCCCCCTCGTCGGCCGCTGGTGAAAATGAAGGCGCCTGTTTATTTGGTTGAATGTATCCCCGGCTTGAATGCCCCAAGACCCTGTTCCATCATTCGGGAATCGCGGAGGCCGGGCCCATCTCCGCAGGTGAATACATCCCGATGGGGGTTGGCGATGTGTGCGATCGACCCACGCAACGAATCTCATGAGACCGCCGACGGAAAATCGGCGTGGCGCAAGCTTCTGATCAATCTCGCGGGCGTTGTTCTTTGTCTGATCCCGGAACTTGTGTTCGGCTGGTTCGCGGCGTCATCCCTTCCCGAGGCGCTGAACGGATCCCACCCAGCCCGCATGAATTTGGCCTTCCATCTGGGTGTTTTGTTTCTTTTCCTGCTGGCGTCGGCATTCGCGATCACAAATGTGTTCGAGGCGATCATGCGGCTGCAACGGTCCTGAGCCGGCAGCGGCCAAAGCGCGGGAGTTCTCTTTATTCCGTGTCTTCCGAGTGCGAAAAAGGGGTCATCCTGCTTTCTCGCCGCAATGGATTTCGGCGGATGCCTTCCACTTTTTTGCCCTTCCTTTCCCCTCACCCCCGCGAGCACGCCACCAATCGCTCCAGTGCCGCTTTGGCCTTGCCCGAATCGATTGCTTTTTTCGCTTTCTCCATCCCATCCCCCAGATCCTCCGCCGCTTCGCCGACCACCAGCGCCGCGGCGGCATTCAACACCGCGATGTCGCGCATCGGACCCTCCTGCCCGTCCAGCACCGCCTCGATCGCCGCCGCCGCCCCCTCCAGCCCATTGACCTGCAAATCCGACAGCCGCGTCTCGGCAAATCCCCAGTCCCGCGCATCCAGCGTCCATGTCCGCACATGCCCCGCCCGCAATTCGCTCACCCGCGTCGGCCCGACCGTCGAGATCTCATCCCACCCATGCTCGGCGTGCACCACCCACGCCCGCGTCGAACCCAGCTCCCGCAACACCGTCGCCATCCGATCCGTCAATTCCGGCGAAAAAACCCCCAGTAGCTGATGCCGCGCCCGCGCCGGATTGGTCAGCGGCCCCAGCAGATTGAACATCGTCGGCATCGCCAAACTCGTCCGCGCCCCGGCCACGTGTTTCATCGCAGGATGATGCGCCCGCGCGAACGCGAAACAAATCCCCGCCCGCTCCAGGCACGTTCGCAATTCCGCCGGCGACGCCTCCAGCCGAACCCCCAACCTCTCCAGCACATCCGCCGACCCCGACTTGCTCGATGCCGACCGGTTGCCATGCTTGGCCACCCTCACCCCCGCCCCGGCCGCGATCAGCGCCGCGGCCGTCGAGACGTTGAACAGCCCCCGCGCCCGCGCCGGCGAACCCCCCGTCCCGCAGGTGTCGATCACCACGCCGGCCAGGTCGTCGCACTCGATGGGGATCACCTTCTCCCGCATCACCATCGCCGCCCCGACCAGCTCCTCGACCGTGGACCCCTTGGCCGCCAGCCCCACCAATAGCCCCCCGATCTGCGCGTCGCTCGCCTCCCCCGACATGATGCGCGAAAACGCCTCCCGCGCTTCATCGCGCGTCAGGTCCTCACGACGGCAGAGTTTGAGAAGGATGTCTCGCATGGGGGGTGATGAATGGTTGTAAGTTGCAGGTCGTAAGTTTTAAGAAGGAAAAAAGGCAGCGGGATACATCTTCACGTACAACTTACAACCTACAACCTACAACCTACCACGTACAACTCCTTCATCTGAAACTCGCCCCCATGTCCACCACCGCCTGTTTTTCCGCAAGCGACTTTTT
>JBBSAF010000255.1:0-4261 GCA_038252525.1 Tepidisphaerales bacterium | reverse complement strand
GCTACAGCCCGACCATGCAGGAGTTGGCCGACCAGTTGGGCACGAGCAAGGTGACGATTTTCGAGCATGTCGGCGCCTTGGAGAAAAAGCACGTCCTGCGCCGCGACCGGCACAAGGCCCGCTCCTTGGAGATCGTGGACGATGAGCGGCTGCCGGATGAGAACCGTCCGACCAAGCTGCCGATGCTGGGCACGATCGCCGCCGGCTCGCCGATTTTGGCCATCGAGAACCGCGAGGAGATCGACCTCGAAACGCTGTTCCGCTCGCGCAACGGGGTGTATGTGCTGCGGGTGCGCGGCGAGTCGATGATCGAAGACCACTTGTGCGATGGGGACTACGTGGTGATCGAGCGCCGCGAGACCGCCCGCAACGGCGAGCAGGTGGTGGCGCTATTGGACACCGGCGAGGCGACGCTGAAGCGTTTTTACAAGGAAGGCGGCAAGATCCGACTCCAGCCGGCCAACAGCACCATGGCCCCCCGCATCGTGGAGGCCGGGCGCTGCAAAATTCAGGGGGTGGTGATCGGGGTGCTGCGGAGTTATGGGAATTGAGGGGGGGGGAGGGGAGAAAGTTGCGAGTTGCGAGTTGTGGGTTGTGAGTTGCGGACAGGGAGTCGTGGCTTGCGAGTCGTGGGTTGTGGGTTGTGGACAGTGGGTTGCGAGTTGTGGGTTGCGAGTGGGTGGGCCTTCAAATCTGCTCCACCTACCGCCTGCCTCCCTTCCACCTACCGCCTGCCTCCCTTCCGCCTACCGCCTGCCCCCCTACCTTCCTTCCGCCTACCGCCTGCCTCCCTTCCGCCTACCGCCTGCCCCCCCTACCTTCCTTCCCCCTACCGCCTACGCTGTGGGGTTGTGGGTTGTAAGCGGGGAGCCGGATGGGGCTTTGCTTTCCGCCTATCCCCTAATTTTCCACCGCCTATTCCTCTGCCGTCTTGCTCTGTCTCGACCCTCGGAAATCCAACACGACACGGCGACCTCTTCGGTTTTTTCCCTGCGTTTAGGGCGGTCCTCGGCGTGCGGTCCGGTCAAAAAGAGTCTTTGGACGAGGGTCGAGACAGAGCACTGCCGTCTCCCTTTTCCCGCCCACCGCCTCCCCCCCTGCCGCCTGCTGCCGAACCTTCCTCCGTCCACCGCATACCCTCCTTTAGCCTACCTCCCGTCAGCGCGGATCGTCGTCGTGGGCAGGGGCATCGGCCATGGAGGACATGATGGCGCGGGACGCGAACCGCGCACAGGGGAAAAATTAGGCGGGCGGCGATGAACCCCGGTGGGCGTGACCGACGGGGCGAACGGCGCACCGGAGAAAAATGAGGCGGGTCGGGCAGATGGAATGATTGTGGCCGGGCGACGGGTCGGTAGGATGGCGGCAACTTTTGCGACGGGAGCGGCATGGGCGATGTGAAAATCAGTGTCGAAGATCGGTTCGGCAGGCGCTGCGCCAGCAGCGGGTCGGCGTGGGAGCCGAAGCTGGGGTACTCGCGGGCGGTGCGGGCGGGAAACCTGATCGCGGTGACGGGCACGGTGGGGATCAACGCCGACGGAACGTACAGCCCGTCGCTGGCCGAACAGGCGCGGCGGAGCCTGGAGATCATCGCGGCGGCGATCGAGGCGCTCGGCGGTTCGATGCGACAAGTGATCCGTACGCGGATTTATGTGTTGAATGTGATGCAGTGGCAGGAGGTGGCCGGGGTGCATGGCGAGGTGTTCGGAGACATCCGCCCGGCGACGACGATCGTGCAGGTGGGCAGGCTGATCGACGCCGAGGCCCTCATCGAAATCGAGGCGGATGCGGTGGCGGTCGATGGTTGATGGTTGGCAGAAGGAAAGTAGGCGGTAGGCGGTGGGCAGTAGGCAGAAGAAAAGTAGGCGGTAGGCAGAAGGAGAGTAGACGGAAGGAAAGTGGGCGGAGAAGACAAAGGCCCCTTCCCTCTTCACTCACAACCCACAACTCTCCTCGAACAAGGCGGAAATCGGACATGAGTTTGCGTGTTTACAATACGTTGAGTCGGGAGAAGGAGATCTTCACGCCGGTGACGCCCGGGCGGGTGGGGATTTATTTGTGCGGGCCTACGGTTTACAAGCCGCCGCACATCGGGCACATGGTCGGGCCGGTGATTTTCGACGCGATCAAGCGGTATCTGGTGTTCAAGGGGTTCGCGGTGACGTGGATCGTGAACATCACCGATGTCGAGGACAAGCTGATCGAGGCGTCGATCAAGACCGGCAAGGACGTCGAGGAACTGGCGTCTCGGTACACCAAGGAATACCTCGATTGCCTGTCGGCGCTGGGGGTCGAGGGGATAGACCGGTTCCCGCGGGCCAGCGAGCATATCCAGGACATTTTGGATCTGTGCGGGCGGTTGATCGACAACGCCAAGGCGTACGCGGCCGACGGGAACGTCTATTTCGACGTGGCGGCGGACGGGGATTACGGGAAGCTATCGAACCGTCGGGTCGAGCAGCAGGAGGCGGGTCCGCGCGATGTGGCGGCGGCGGGAAAGCGCAACCCGGCGGACTTCGCGCTGTGGAAGGCGGCCAAGGCGGGCGAGCCCAGCTGGGATTCGCCGTGGGGCGCGGGTCGGCCGGGGTGGCACATCGAGTGCTCGGCGATGAGCATGAAATATCTCGGCGAGACCTTAGACTTGCACGGCGGGGGAATGGATCTGCTGTTCCCGCACCACGAGAACGAATTGGCCCAGAGCGAATCGGGGACGGGCAAGCCATTCGCGCGGTTCTGGATGCACAACGGGCTGACGCGCATCCGCACCAAGTCCAAAAGCGGCGAATGGCGCGATGAGAAGATGTCGGGGAGCATCGGCAACGTGGTGTCGGCGCGGGAATTGATCGACACATACGGCGCGGACATGCTGCGGTATTTCCTGCTGTCGACGCACTATCGCCGTCCGATCGAGTTCACCGACGAGGCGCTGGACAATGCCCGCAAGGGGCTGGGGGTGTTCGAGCGGATGTTGGACCGGTCGCATCGGCTGACCGGCAAGGCGGCGGATGATGCGACGCCGGAGCTCGAGCGGATGGCCAACGAGCAATTGGACGGCGAGCACGGACCGTTCGCGAAAGCGGTGTTGAACCTGAAGATGAAGTTCCTGGAGATGATGGACGACGATTTCAACACCGCCGGGGCGTTGGCGGTGATGCACGAGCTGGCCGGGGAGATCAATTCGTTCATTGAAAAGAATCAGCTCGAGCGCACCAAGTCGACCGAGGCGTTGGCGCTGGTGGGCGGCGCGGTGGCGACGCTGCGGAACCTGGGGAAGTTGCTGGGGCTGTTCCGTCCGGGGCTGGCCAAGGCGGCCACCGGCGATGACGCGCTGACCGAGGGATTGATGCAACTGCTGATCTCCATCCGGGGCGGGGCGCGGACGGAAAAGAACTTCGCGCTGGCCGACGCGGTGCGGAAGGGGCTTGCGGCGTTGGAGGTGACGCTGGAGGATCGCCCCGAGGGGACGCTGTGGCGCAAGGGGTGAGCACGAGGGCGGCGATGCGGATATTGGGCGTCGATCCGGGGCTGCGTCTGACCGGGTACGGCGTGGTGGATTATCGGCGGCGCGATCCGGGGCTGGTCGATGGCGGGGTGATCCGGCTGACGCCGAAAACGTCGATGGCGGATCGGCTGGTGGAGTTGGACCGGGAGCTCGAGTCGATCCTGGCGGAACATTCGCCGGATGTGGTGGCGGTGGAGATGCTGTACGCCCATTACGCGCATCCGCGGACGGCGATATTGATGGGGCACGCGCGGGGGGTGATCCTGCTGGCGGCGCGACGGCGCGGGCTGCCGATCCATCAGTATTCGCCCAACCGGGTGAAGCAGGCGGTGGCGGGGCATGGGCACGCGGGCAAGCATCAGATGCAGGTGGCGATCCAGATGATATGGAAGTTGCCGGAGTTGCCGGAGCCGCCGGACGTGGCCGACGCGCTGGCGATCGCGCTGTGTTGCGGGAGGGATTTGGAGATGCGGGGGTGAATGAGGCAAGGCTCGGACGCGGCGGGAACAGTGAAAGACGAAGGGCGCGACGCGTTTTGGCAAAAAGGCCCCGCTTCCTCACGGTCGCGGCTCGTTGAAGCGGGGAGCGAGCGCGAGGCGCCTCGTTGTTATACCCAAGTCCGCCGCCGGCGGCAGTCCCCGCGTCGCGGGGGCGCCCCGGGCCCCCCGGGGGGGGGCCCCCCGGGGGGGGTGGGGGTGGGGGGTGTGTAAAAAGCCCGGGTGCGGCGCCCCCAAGGGGGGGTAATGGTGAAGAGGGGGG
>JBBSAF010000254.1:0-4263 GCA_038252525.1 Tepidisphaerales bacterium | reverse complement strand
GTCACGCTCTCATGATCGAGCAGGTCGGGGCTGTGGCAGGTGACGATGAGTTGGCTTTGCTCGGCGCCTTCGATCAGGGCGTCCATGAGCGCCCCGGCCGCCGCCGGATGCAGCGCCGTTTCGGGTTCCTCGATGCCGATCAAGGTCGGGCCTTTTGATGTTCCGTCCCCCGCCGAAACCAGCGACACCAGTATCCCCAGCGCCCGGATCGTCCCGTCGGACAGGGCGATGGCGTCGAAGTTCAGGTTCCGCGATCCCTCGGGAACCGTCAACGCCTGGGCCACCTCGATGGTTTCCAACGCCCCGGCCTGTTTGTGGCCGATCCGTGTCACCGGCAAGCCGATCGCGCCCAGATATTCCCCCACGCGCGCCAGTCCCGCCGGGTTCGACGACTGCAATTGCTTGACCACGCTCGCCAGGTTTCTTCCGTCATGGTTCAGCAGCGCGCCCGGCTCGGGGCGCTGGGGGTATTTCATGACCTCGGGATTGAGATTGTGGAATGTCATCCGCGTCAGCAGGTCGAACACCGGGCGGAATGGCGGGATGCCGGACGCGGCCACCAGAAGCAGCCGGTCGGAGACCGCCGCCGGTTGCGGCGATTCGCATTTCCATTCGACAATGTGGTCCTGCGACACCGCGTAGCCGGCGATCACCGTCCCGCCGGCGTCGCGGACCTGGCACGATTCCTGATCGACCTTGAAGTCGTGTCCCCGCACCGCCGCGATTCGGAACGCGTAACGGGCCGAGCGTCCCTCGGGAAGCTTCAATTCCACGGCGATGCCGGGATGGGTCGGGCGACCCCCAAGGCTCTTGCGCCGCACCTGGTCGATGCCGCCGCGCTCGCGGATCGCGTATTCCAACGTGTTCCGCAAGGCGTCGGCCACGAACCGCAGGGCGTCGAGGATGTTGCTCTTGCCGACGCCGTTGCGACCCACCAGGAGCGTGAGCGCCGACAACTCGATGTCGCACTGCTCGATGCTCTTGAATTGGCGAATCGCCAACCGAATGACACTGCGGGCCTCGGACATGCCGGCCATCCTACCCGCCGGCCGCCCGTGCGGCGATCCTCAGCTTCCCAACCTCCCCCTCCACTCCCCCATCCTCTCCTCCAACCCCTTTCCCCCCCCCGCGCCGGCGGTTTTGTATCGTCCCACGACGTTGGCCGCGCCCAGGCATCCGTAGACCCCGTCATCCACCCGCACCCCGCTCTTGCCCGCCAGCACCTCGTTGAACGCCGCGACCGGCAGTTGCGACAGGGCGTGTTTGCCCTCCTTCTCACACCGCGCCACCAGCGTCCCCACCACGTGATGGGCCGTGCGGAACGGCACGCCCACGGTCACCAGGTATTCGGCCAAACTCGTGGCGTCCAAGAAGCCCCGGTCCAGCGTGGGCGCGATGCGGTCGGCGTCGAAACCCGCCCCGTCCACGATCGCCGCCGCCATGGTCAGGCACTGGACGGTCGTGTCGAACGCCCGGAAGACCAATCGCTTGTCCTCCTGCAAATCGCGGTTGTAGCCGATGGGCAATCCCTTCAGGATCGTCATCAACCCCACCAAATCGCCATACACGTTGCCGCAGCGCCCGCGGATCAGTTCCAGCATGTCGGGGTTGCGCTTTTGCGGCATCATGCTGCTGCTGGTGGTGTGCCGGTCGGCGATCTTCAGGAAGCCGAACTCGGTGGACATATAGAGGATCCACTGTTCGGCCAGCCGGCTCAGATGCTGGGCGATCATGGCGCAGGCGTAGACCAGATCGCACGCGGCGTCGCGCGACGCGGTGCGTTCGATGCCGCTGACCGGCCCGCCGCCGAACCCCAATTCCGCCGCCGTCATCGCCGGGTCCAGCGGCAGTGAACTGCCCGCGATGGCGCCCGATCCCAGCGGGCACGTCGCCAGCGCCGCCGTCCGCATCGCGCCGCAGCGGGCGGCGTCCCCCTCCAGCATCGCCATCCACGCCAAACACTCCGCGGCCGCAGAAATCGGCTGGGCACGCTGCAAATGCGTGAACGACGGCATCACGATATCCACCGACCGCTCGGCCAACGCGAGCAGGGCCTTCTGGGTCAGCCGCACCTTGTCGATCAGTTCCCCGTGGGCCTGGGCGACCCACATCGACAGATCCACCGCCACCTGGTCATTGCGGCTGCGCCCGGTGTGCAATCGCCGCCCCGGCTCGCCGATCCGCTCGATCAACGCCGCCTCGACGCACATGTGGATGTCCTCCAGCTCCGGCCTGAACCCCG
Source organism: Tepidisphaerales bacterium (assembly GCA_038252525.1). Taxonomy (GTDB): domain Bacteria; phylum Planctomycetota; class Phycisphaerae; order Tepidisphaerales; family Tepidisphaeraceae; genus JBBSAF01. Next base: position 2,021 of record JBBSAF010000254.1, on the reverse strand, counting down.
CCCAGGCCGCCCCGTCGCGGTTGATCTCGGCCTCGATGTCGCGCAACCCCCGTTCGATGGCGTCGAAGTCGGGATCGGAGATCAGCCCCGCCTTGGCCAGCATCCGGGCATGGGCGATGCTGCCGGCGACATCCTGACGGTATAACCTCCAGTCATAGCTCATCGATTCGACAAAACTTCGCGCTATGGCGTCGGTCGCCTCCCCGATGCGCGCCTGCCACGATTTGATTGCTTCGGCCATGGCGGCGATTGTAGGCGCCCGTCCGCCCGACACCAACGGTCCGGTCGCCCGCCCCGCGCCCGCCCGCGCCCCTTGTTTTCGTCGCCGTTGTCGGTAGAATCCTCCGCCTTGCACCGATTGACAGGTTTGTTGGGAGCGAATTGACATGGCACGACCGACACGGGAACGACGCGAGAAAACCGAGAAGTTCCAGAACTTCAACCGTCCCAAGATCAAGGTGACGCGGAAGACCGCCGACGAGAAGATCTACGTCGATTACAAAGACACCGAAAGCCTGCGCAAGATGATGAGCGGCAACGGCAAGATCCTCAGCCGCAAACGCACCAGCGCCAATGCCATGGAACAACGCATGGTGGCCAGCGCCATCAAGCGGGCCAGGTACATGTCCCTGCTGCCCTACGCGACCACCGCCGGCTGATCGCGCCGTCGCTTCAACCGAAGAAAACAAAGCGCCCGGTCCGACAAATCGTTGGACCGGGCGATGGCATGGATAAATGCGGAAGAGCAGTAGGCGGACTTCGGCGAAGTAGGCGGAGGGGAAGTACGCGGAAGCAAGCGGGGCGGACTTCGGCGAAGTAGGCGGAAGGGGAAGTACGCGGAAGGGAAGTAGGCGGAAAGGAAGATGGTCGTGCTCTCCTTTTCGCTTGCTGCGATGCGGGGGAAGTAGGCGGAGGGGAAGTAGGCGGAGGGGAAGGGGGGCGGACTTCGTCGAAGTCTCTTCGAGCCTTGGCCTCAGCGCCGAAGGCAGTAGAGCCCTACACGGCGGAAAAATGGCAGTGCCTCTTGCAAGGCTGGGCCGCCTCTTCACCTACAACCTACAACCTACAACTTACAACCCTCCTCTCCCCAACTCACAACCCTCCTCTTCCCAACGCACAACTCGCAACTCCTATCCCAACCACGGACCCTCCACAGTCACAACGCCCCCGCCTGCGAGGGTGGACGCCTTTTCGTCTGATCCGCGACAGTTTGTCGCGTCATCCCGCCTGGGCCGCCCAAATCAATTGATCCAGTTGCTCGCAATGCCGCCTTTGGGCGGGAATCAATTGGTTGTTGATGAGCCGGACACTGCCCGGATCGACCGAATCCAGGGCCTCCTCATACTCCTTCAGCCCATGTTCCTCGCCTTCCTTGAGTGCCTTCAGGGCCGCGGCATCGCCGAAGAGGTTGGCGGTCCTTTGGGTGAACTTGGCCCAAATCCCCCAAACCCCTGACGAGTCCGACGCCTCGGCGCCGAGCTGCTCGATGCGCTCGCGCACGGCTTGGGCGGCGCGCCCATGTTCTTCCTGCATGTCGCGCAGCAGCCCGTGGTTATGGTTAACGTCCTCATCGGGCAGGCCAAATCTGTCGAGCGCCATTTTATAAGTTTCGGCCGCTGAAATTTCTCCGCGCAGCAGTGAATTGAGCCGCGACGAGATTCCGCCGCCCCGCTCCATCGGACGATCGGATTCATTGGGATTGATGCTGAGGGTCATGGGCACTCCTTTGGGTAAAGCCGGAGTGCCAATCAGCAACGCATGTGCCACACCTGCCGCGGACCGGCCGGGCCCGCTTGCGTTCACCACCCGAACTTGTCCTTCAGGAACTGCCGGCTTTGGGCGATGGCGATCCAGGGGTCGCCGTCCACCTTGTCTTGTTCGATGGCGGCGTATCGCACGTTGCGGAGGGTCTTGATGGCCGCGACGATGCCCGGCCACTGGAGGTTGCCGGCGCCCAGCGGACGCCACTGATCGGCGGTGGTGTCCTTCAAGTGCAGATACGTGATCCGGCTGGCGTGGGT
>JBBSAF010000253.1:0-4277 GCA_038252525.1 Tepidisphaerales bacterium | reverse complement strand
TTCCGAGCGCATTTCCATGTCGCGGGGCCGCCTCGGCCCGTCGGGGGCGCATCACCGGGCGAAAGCGGGTTTAAAGGTTGTGAAAACCGCGCCTCGCGCGCCGAACTTGCTTGCGCCGGATCCGCCCCGCTTTTTACTCTGCGTTGCCCGTACTCTTTGCGCTCTTTGCCCCTTTGCCCTCTTTGCCCATTGCCTTGGCACCGCCAATAAAAAGGGCGACCCTTTCGGATCGCCCTCGTTGCCGCCTTTGCAAGCCTTTGTCCTACCGCGACGCCAAATCGTAGTACCCGATGAAGTACAGGAACCGGTTCTGGTTCATGATCGGGATGTTCAGCTCCGATGCCGTGCGACGAACCGTCTGGTAATCGTCCACTTCCTTGCGGGCCGCGGCGATCTTCTGCTGCACCAGCGGATCGCGCTCCTCGTCGGCCGAGAACGTCGGGATCGCCGGCTCGGCGCCGAGGACCACGAAGTCGGTGTCCACGTTCACGTCATTGGTGACGCGGGCGCCCCATTGGGTGATGAGCCGCTTGAGCACTTCGGCGTCCTGCGCCGTCGCCACCCCGTTGTGATCGAGATCGAACTTGCCGAACACCACGAAGTTGTACTTGGTGCGCGGATCGTAAACGAGGTTGGCGATGATGTCCCCCTCGCTGATCAGCGTCCCCGGCTTTTCGTTGACGACCCGCGCCTCGCTGCTGGCCGGACCGACCCGCAGCACCTCGATCGACGCCTTGCCCGCCGGCAGGTTCTGGTCGCTCATGCCCTCGCCCATCGCCGGAACGCCGCTGGTCTTGTCATACACCTCGAAGGTCATGCCCGGCGCGATCTGGTCGCCGGCGCCCCGGTCGATGTAGACGATCTTATCACCGCCCACGCGGATGATCCTGCCATCGGGCTGCCGCACGACCGACTCGTTGGGGTTCACCCGCAGACCGCCCAGCCGCGATTGCAGCGCCTGCACCTGCTTGGTCGTGACCATCAACTGGTTCTGCAATTTCTTGAGCTCGATGTCCTTCTGATTCAGCGCCTCCTGGGCCGCCTGACGTTCCTTGTCGCGCTCGCCCTCCATCTGCTGGATCGAGTTGTTCTTGGTCGCCGAGTAGGTGCTCACGTCGGTTCGGGCCTTCTCCGACTCCGTGCGGGCATCGGCGATCTGCTGATCCTTCTGCTTGAGCGCCGCGTCGGTCTGCTCGATGATCTTGGTCTTCTCGCCCTGCACCTGTTGAATCTGGTCGTTGAGCTGCTTGATCGACGCCTGTCGCGTCGCCACCGCGCCCGCCAGATCGCGCACGCTGGTCGCCAGACTCCCCGTCGCCGGCAGCGTCACCTCGGTCCCCTGCACCGATTGCTTCGCCGCCGCCAACGCGTCGGTGGCCGCCTGCTTGGCCTGCGCCACCGTCGAGCCGGGGTTGCCGGTGATGACCGTCGCCAGCTCGTCGCGCTGCTTGGCCGCCACGTCCAACAGCGCCATCGACGCCGGATAATTCGTCGGGTCCTCGCTCTTGGCCGCCTCCAGTTTCGTCACCGTGTCGCCGGTCAACGCGCCGTCGGCGATGATCTTGGGGATGTACTTGGTCTTGTAGTCCGTCAAGTCCTTCTGCAACCGCGAGGTCTCGACGCCATAATAGATGGCCACCACCGTCGCGGTCAGGAACAACACCGTGAAAACCACCAGCCAGGTGATGAGACCGCTGCGGGAACTGTTTTGCGAAACGCTCGGCATGAAGGACCTCCAATGGTCGGTGCGACACCAGGTGAGAGTCGGTTTTCGGTCGGTCGATCCCGGGACACGGACCCGCGGCCAAAAACGGAGCGGCCGCCAGCCTGCTCCATGTCGCCAATGTACCGGCCCATGGCGTCGCCGGTCAAGAAATCCTCCCCCTCGCGCGAGCCTCCTCGGTTCCGATAACCCCTTGACCCCCACGGGCTTGCGCCTAGGCGTTCTCCAGGGCGTGGCCAAACCCCCGGCCAAATCCTAGACTGTCCCCCGCCATGGCCCTGATTTTCGGCATCGAAAGCACCTGCGATGAAACCGCCGCCGCCGTCGTCCAGGACGGCTGGCTTGTCCGCTCCAACGTCATCGCCTCCCAAGCCGACCTCCACGCTCGCTACCGCGGCGTCGTGCCCGAAATCGCGTGCCGCGCCCACATCGAAAACCTGCTGCCGGTCCTCCGCGAGGCAATGGCCATCGCCCACGTCGGATGGGACGACATCGATGCCATCGCCGTCGCCCACCGTCCCGGCCTCATCGGATCCCTCCTCATCGGCGTCACCGCCGCCAAAACCCTCGCTTGGTCCCTGGGCAAGCCGCTGATCGGCGTCGATCACGTCCAAGCCCACCTCCACAGCGTCATTCTGCGGGATAACGACGCGCCAAGCGATCCCCCGCCCCCTACCCCCGACCCACAACGCCCAACCGGCCCCCGCAGTACCGGCGTCCCACGCGATCTTCAACCCACAACCGCCAACCCACAACCCGCAACCCTCGCGCGCGAAACCGGCGCCCCGCCCGATCCCCCGCCCTTCCCCGCCGTCGGACTGGTCGCCTCCGGCGGGCACACCGCGCTCTACGCACTGAACTCCTTCGACGACGCCCGCATCATCGGCTCCACCCTCGACGACGCCGTCGGCGAGGCCTACGACAAGGTCGCCGCCATCCTCGGCCAAGGCTACCCCGGCGGACCGATCCTCGACCGACTGGCCGCCGAAGGCGACCCACGCGCCATCGCATTCCCGCGATCCTACCTCCAGCGCGACTCCCTCGATTTTTCCTTCAGCGGCCTCAAAACCGCCGTCCTGTACCACGTCCGTGGCGTCCCCAGCCGCAAGTCCCCCCTCCCCAAGCGCGATCCCGGCCGTGACGAACCGACTCCGCCGCCCGACGCCGAACTGCGGAACATCGCCGCCGCCTTCCAAGCCGCCTGCATCGACGTGATCCTGGAAAAACTCCGCCGCGCCATCCGCCGCGTCGGCGCCCGATCGGTCCTCGTCGGCGGGGGGGTGTCGGCCAACAGGGGACTCCGCAATGCCCTGGCGAACCTGAAGCTCCCCGTGTTCCTCCCCGAACCCGCCTTTTGCACCGACAACGCCGCCATGTCCGCCGGTCTGGCCGACGCGGCCTTCGCCCGCGGCGATTTTTCCCCCCTCGATCTCGATGCCCTCACCGACAGCCGCCTGCGCCGCTGATGCATTCGCCCGCACTGCGTACAGACGGAACGTTCGTGTCGCGCCGCCCTCACCGACAGCCGTTTGCACCGCTGATCTTTTTCGCTCGATCTTTTTCGCCGGTGCGTCGCCCGACCGATCCCGCTAGAATCCGCCCGTGGACACCGACCAGCTCACCGCCTTGCTCCAATCGTTCCGCGCCGGCGACATCGACCAGTCCGCCGTGATCCAGCGCCTCCGCCGCCTGCCCTTCGAGAAGCTCGACTTCGCCACCCTCGACCACCACCGCGCCATCCGCTGCGGCTGCCCGGAGGTGATCTTTTGCCCCGGCAAACGCCCGGAGCACGTCACCGAGATCGCCGCCCGCCTCACCGCCGACGGCCAAACCGTCCTCGCCACCCGGGCCGACGACGCCCAACGCGCCGCCGTCGCCGATCGCTTCACCAACGTCGAAATCGACACCATCGCCCGCACCCTGCTCTTCAACCCGCCGCCGCCGCCGACCTCCGCGGACCATCCCGTCGGGCTGCTCTGCGCCGGCACCGCCGACCTCCCCGTCGCCGCCGAGGCCGCCGTCACCCTCCGCGCCATGGGCGCCCCCGCCGTCCGCCTCAACGATGTCGGCGTCAGCGGCCTGCACCGCCTGCTTTCCCAAATCGAAATCCTCCAAACCGTCTGTGCCGTGATCGTCGTCGCCGGCATGGAGGGCGCCCTCCCCGGCGTGGTGGGGGGGCTGGTCGATTGCCCCGTCTTCGCCGTCCCCACCAGCGTCGGCTACGGCGCCGCCCTCGGCGGGCTGTCGGCGATGCTCGGCATGCTCAATAGCTGCGCCTCGAACATCTCCACCGTCAACATCGACAACGGCTTCGGCGCCGCCTACAGCGCCGCCCTCATCCACAAGCGCCTCGTCAAACCCGCCAAATGACACCCCGGTGTGGGGATCGGGAATTCGCGTCGGGGGCGATCAAAGGGGTCGGGCGATCAAAGGGGTCGGGAGTCTTTGATTCGGTTGGCACCATGGTTCGAACAAAGACTCCCGACCCTTTTGATTTTTCAATCGCCTGTTGCATCGGGGGGCAGGCAAGGGGGAAACATGATGCCAAGGGGGG
>JBBSAF010000252.1:0-4298 GCA_038252525.1 Tepidisphaerales bacterium | reverse complement strand
TCGCCAACGCGGCCGAAGACGGCGCGGGATCGAGGAGTTTTTCCACCGATGTGACCGCCCTGCCGACCAATCCGCAGGGGACGATCAGATTGAAGGCGTCGAGTTCGGTGGTGACATTGAGCGCCAGCCCATGCATCGTCACCCCCCGGCGGACGCGGACGCCGATGGCGCAGATCTTCCCCCGGTCGGTCCACACCCCCACCGCCGATGCATCCAGCCGCGCGGCGATGCCGATGTCGCCCAGAACGTCGATGACCGCTTCCTGCAACAACCGAACGTACCCCCCCACCGACATGTGATGGTCTATCAGCCGAATGATCGGATAGATCACCAGTTGCCCTGGCCCGTGATAGGTGATGTCGCCGCCGCGATCGGACCGCACCAATTCAACGCCGAGCTCGCCCAGGCGGGATTCATCGACAAGCAAATGCCGTTCGATGCCCTCGCGCCGGCCGAGGGTGATGACGGGAGGATGTTCGACGACGAGGAGACGTTCATCGCCGCCGACGACGACCTCGTCGTGGATTCGGCGCTGGATTTCCCAGGCGTCGCGGTAGGGACATCGGCCGAGTTGGACAACCGCGAGGGGCATCACGCGTCAAGGTCGGGTTTGGATCGCCTATCGGCGGCGGGGGCATCGTCGGCGCGGGCATGGGCCTTGGCGTCGGTGCCCTCGGCCTCGGCGTCGTTCACGTTGACATCGGCCTCGGCGCTGGCGTCGTTGACGTTGGCATCGGCGGACTCGGCGGCGGCGGAAGCGGCGCCGGCGGAAGCGGTGGACTCGGCCGGCGAATCGCGCTCGGGGAACAAACTCGCCGGGCCGGGCGTGCGAAACGGCTCGGCCCATGCGAACGATCCCTGCTTGTCGCGCGTGAACGGCGCGTAATAACCGATGCTCTCGCCGTTGTCATCGTGCAACTGGATGCAGACGGCCTCGCTGACGCGCTTGTCCGGGGGGCAGTGGGCCTGGGCGAGCAGGCAGACCGCGGCGGCGCGGAATTGCCCGTCGCGGGCGCCGTCGCGGATCTTGTCCTTCAGGGCATCCAGGAATGCCGCCACCACGGGCGCCCTACCCGGCGGATTGTACGCCAGTTGAGCCACACTCCCGTCGGTCTGGACGACGGCGGCGAAAGGATGGAATTGGCCGAGCTCGGCCAACCGATCCTTGGCGATTTTCAACAGTTGACCGGCCAGGCGGTCGAGGTCCGAAGCGCTCATGGGTGGGATTCCATCGGGGTCGAAGTTCACTCTGGGTCGCGTCCACAGCGCCGCGACCGCAAGGGCGCGGGCGATCGGACGTTTCAACGGGACCCCCGTTCACTTTTTCTTGGTCTTCGGCGGCTCGTTTTCGTAGAGGTGATCGCGCCGGTCGATGGCCGGGTCGGCTTCGTCGGGTCCGTCGGCCGGTTCGGGATCAACGCCGTCGGTGGTGTTGGTGTGGCGGATTTTCTTCTCGCCCAGGGCGGGCATCGACGGGCCGGTTTGGCTCGACGGCTGCGGTTCACCGGGCGAGGGGTCGTGGTCTTTTTTCGGCATGGGGTTCTCCTTGATCGGGTCATCGCCAGAGGGCGATCACATCCACCAGTTGAGGTCGATTTCGCGGAAGATCACATCGTGGGCGTCCATGTCGGCGATCTCGACTTTTTGCACGTCGGTCAGGGGCGTGCCCTCGGCGACCAGTTCGGCCATCCGGGTGGCGCGCTCGAACGCGGTGGCGTGCCCGCTGAACCGCTGGATGCCGTAATCCACCGCGCCCTTGGAGTGGATGACGAACGGCCAATCGCTCGACTGGAGCAACAGCAGTTGTCGGCCGGCCCGTTCCAGCAATCCGCGGACCTCGGCGTTGGATTTCCATGGCAGGGCGTGGAGCAGTCGCAGCATGGTGCCCTCGGCGCGGTATTCGATTTCCCACATCCAGTGGTTTTTGTCGTTGATCCAGACGCTGTGGTTGCCTTTTTCGCCCCATGATCCCTCGGGCAGGCGCATCACCTTGTCCGGCGGGTGGTTATAGAGCGCCTCCTCGGCCGTCAGCAGTTTCACATCCTTGTCGCGGTTGAGGTTGAGGATGACGTTGCGGAGGAACTGCGGACCCTCGAACCACCAGTGCCCGAACAGTTCGGCGTCGAACGGGGCGACGACCACGCCGGGCTTGCCGGTTTGGTTGCGGTAATCGCGCAGGGTGTCGCGGACGACATTGCAGAAATGCTCGGCGTGCTCGAAAATCTTGCCCTTGATGTCATCGGGATAATACGGTTGCTTGCCCGACAGCGGCGCCTTGTTGTCAGTGACCTTGTGGTATCGCAGCCCGCGTTCGCCGTGTTTGCGGTGGAACTCCAGATATTCGCCGGCGCCGGGGTAGCCGATGGAGCCGGACCAAACTTGTTCGCTGACCTTGGGGTGTCGGGCGAAGGCGAACACCTGCGGCATATGCGATTCGCTGACCACGCCGACGGGGCTGAGCGGTTGCCGCCAGCCGCGATGGGCATCCCAATGCAATGAATGCTCGGTGGTCGGGGAATAGTTGCCATTGTTCAACACCCCGACGGGCTGCCCGCCGGTGATGAGGTGGGTATCGACGAAAAAGTGGGTGATGCCGGCGTTGGCGATGAACATCTCGACGCCGGGCCGATCGCGCGGGTTGTCGTAAAGCACCGCAGGAAGCCAATGTTCCCAATGGGGCCGGTAGGCGCATTCGGGCAGCCACATGCCGCGCGGCTTGATGCCCAGGTGCTTTTCACTGGTGAGGACGCCGCATTTCATCTGGGCCGCCATCATCTGATCGTTCAATAGCAATGGCATATAGGCGTGGGTGGCGTTGCTGGTGAGCAGTTGAATGTGCCCCTCGCGGAACCGCGCCGCGAAGGTCTTGGGCAGGTCGCGCCCGATGCGCTCGAAGACCTCCAGATTGTGGCGATACCACTGTTCCCAGCGCTCGGCCAGATACGCGAAATGCGGCTGGCTGTCGGCCTGGAAATCGGCGCGGTCGGCCGACGCCCTTTCGATCCGCTCGTTGAGATAGGCGACGAAGCCGCTCTTGAAATGGTCGCTGGCGAGCTGTTCCAGCAGCACCGGCGTCAGTCCGATGGTGAGGGCGGGGCGCCCCTTGTAGAGGGCGATCTCGCCCACCATGTCGAGGATGGGCAGGTAGGTCTCGGCCGCAGCCTCATAGAGCCACGCCTCGCCATGGGGATAAGACCCATGGTTGAGGACGTACGGCAGATGACCATGCAGCACGATGCAAAGGCAGCCGAGTGATTCGCTCATGGAGGCAATGGTAGCGGAGAAGGGGTGGGTTGTCAGTTGGGGAATCGGTTGCCGAGGTCATTTGCCATGGGTCATTTGTCATGGGTGAAGAAGGGGCATTCCCCGCTCGACACAAATGACAAATGACCAGTGACCCATGACTTTCCTCACATTCCATGCGCCCGTGGATTCATGAACAAATTGTCATGCGAGGGCACGATCAAGTCGGCGATGTCGTAGACCTCTTGGAGGGATTCCTGGGCGGCCTGTATATCTTGTGCGTCGGGAAGGACCTGCCCGGCGAGGAAATGGTCCTGGGTTGGCACGGCCTCTCCGGCGATCAGAAGGGTGATCGTCGGCAGGGCAAGCAATAGGCCGCAATTCCCGGCGGTGGGGCCGAACAAGGGGAACAAATCGACCTGCGGCGCCAAGGTGTCGTCGGCTGGTCGGCAATGTTCGAGCAAAGCCAATTCCTCTTGCAATAGTTTGCGGTCGATGTCCTCGTCGGGGGCTTGGTCGATGAGGTTTTGGAGGTGCTCCCGCGTGGCTTGTTGCTCGATTTCGTGGATGAGCACGGTGGCACCGGGGAACAGCGAGAGACCGGCCCGGTGGCTGGGACGGAAGTTGGTCAGGAAAACCGTGTTGATGGCGTCGGGCCTCAGCCCGGTGCGCTCGTGAAGCCGGGCGCCGAGGGCCGCCGACGGCAGGCCGGGATCGACGAGGATGTTGCGGTCCTTGGTGCGGATGAGGCTGGTGGTGGCGTGGGCGGTGCGGACGGCGGTGGTTTCGCCCCACAGCCGGTTGCGGGCGAGCGTGCCGATGCTGATGATGTCGAGTCGCGTCGAAGGCATCGGTGCAGCGTAGGAAGCGATGGGAAAAAGGCAAACCAACACCGCGGGGGAAACGGGGAACGCGTTCACGGGTCGGCGCACCCAGTCCGCTGATCCCCCCTCCCATGGCAACCGCGTCCTCGCATCCCCCTGTCGCGGGGGCGCCTCGCCCCCGCTTTCCTTGCCTATTTGTATGAATGAAAACAGCGACGAGGGCGAGGCGCC
>JBBSAF010000251.1:0-4299 GCA_038252525.1 Tepidisphaerales bacterium | reverse complement strand
TGCGAAGGGACTGGTGTCGGTCATGGTCGTTCCCACTGGTTGAACCCGCTGGTACCGTGCTTGCTCGGCAACTTACCCATCAACCGGTGAGTCCTTGAACCGGCGGGGGGTTTGATTCCCGTGATTCGCAAGGGGTTTTCATGGGGATCTACGCCATGAGGTCTTCTTCGCCCCGGCCGATCACGACGCCAAGGCGATGGTCCACCATCAGTCCACCGTCACCGAAACCAACACCATCCACGTGGAAGGTTAGTCCTGACCGATCCGCCGCGATCCTGGGGGGCCGGGCCGAACACGGTTCGGCGCGGTGCCCAAGGGGGCGACCCACGCGATGGGCGCGCGTCGCATCCACCCACGGTGGAATCGGCAAGCAAGACCAATGCCCCGGCGGTTCATGAACCTCGCAAGGGGTGTCGCAAGGGTGCTGACAATCCGCCGGCGGGGGATACCATCGGCGGCCATGAAGTTCCTGCAAGAGGTTTGCGCGTTGCCCACGGCCCCGTTCGCCGAGGGGTTTGCGGTGCGGTATATCGAGCGTTTCGTGGCCGATCGGCCGGGGCTGCGGCTGCAGCGCGACCGGTTCGGCAATCTCCTGGTCGAATTGCCCGGACCTGGCCACGGACCCCGCTGGGTCTTCGGCGCCCACATGGATCATCCGGGTTTCGTGGCCCAAATGATGCGGGAGGACGCCATGTTGTCGGCGTGGTGTCGCGGCGGAGTGGACGCGGAGTATCTCATCAACCAGCCCGTGCGGTTCTTTTTTGACGACGGCGGACGGCGTGTCGAGGTCGCCGGCGTGGTGCTGGAGATCGGCGAACATTCCGACGAGGTGTCGGCGACCATTCGCGTCGACGCCCCGGTCCCGCCGGGTTCACCGGGGATGTTCGATCTGACGCCCGGTCAAATTGTCATGGATCGCTTTGAGTCGCGCGTCTGCGACGATTTGGCCGGGGTGGCGGCGATTTTGGCGATGCTCGATGCCCTCCACGCCGACCCGCCCAGCGCGACCGTCGCGGGGATCCTCACCCGCGGCGAGGAGGAGGGGTTCATCGGCGCCATCGCGTCGGCCAAACACCGCACGCTGCTGCAGTCCGACGACCGGGTGCTGTCGATCGAAGCCTCGCCGGTGCAGCCCTACGCCCCGCAGGGCAAAGGCGTCATCATCCGCGTCGGCGACCGGTCGAGCGTGTTCGATCCGGCCTTGACCGGGTTCCTCACCGACCGGGCCGAGGCATTGACGAAAACCGACCCGACGTTCCAGTTCCAACGCGCGCTCATGCCCGGCGGAACCTGCGAGGCGACCGCCTACGCGCAATACGGCCACACCACGGCGGCGATCTGCCTGGCGCTGGGGAACTATCACAACATGGACCGCGCCCGCCGCGTCGTGGCGCCCGAGACCATCGACATGGGCGATTGGGGCAACATGGTGAAATTGTTCATCGACATCGCGCGGACCGGCCACGGATACGATGGCGCCCGGCCGGACGTGCTGCGGAAGTTGGAAAGCCGATTCGAGCGCTGGGCGCGACGGCTGTGACGCGGTGAAAATCCCTCACGGCGCCGGCGGGGTCGCCAGCCGGCGCTGGCGCTCGAGTCGAAGCCGCTCGACCAGCGGCCGGGTGGTCGGCGCCTCGGTCGGGGGCGGCGCGGCCTTTCGCTGGCAGAATCCCCACAATCCCAGCAGCGCGAAGAGGGCCACGGCGAACCACAGGATCAAATAGGGGCGGTTTTCCATATTTTTTTCTGGTCGGGCGTCGTCGGGGCACGCCATTGGCTTGCGCGTTGGTCAAAGGATACCCCATATGGAACCCGATCCCAGCCCATGGCAAAAAACCGAACCTCCTCCCGCCCGTGGCGTGTCGCGCGGGGATCATTCCATGGACGACATGACCGACGCCGACCGGATGGAGATGATGAAAAAGCATCACCGGCAAACCCTCTGGGTGTGGTGGTCGATCATCCTGCTGGGCGTATGGCTCATGACCTTTCCCGCGACGTTCGGATACGCCGTCGGGGTGGTCGAGCCGGCCGGCGGGCGCTGGCTGCCGTTTTCACTCTCCACCCGCATCGCCGCCATGACGATCAGCGATTTGGCGTCGGGGTTTTTGTTGATCGCGCTGGGGTGGCGATGCCTCACGCCCGGCCGGGCGGTGTCGCGCTGGCTGGCGTGTTTCGTGGGGATTTGGCTGCAATGGGCGCCGCTGGCCTTCTGGTCCCCCACCGCCGCGGGGTACCTCAACGACACCTTCGTCGGCGTGCTGGTGATCGCCTTGACGATCCTCATCCCCGGAATGCCGGCGATGATGCGGTTCATGAAACCCGGCCCGCAAATCCCGCCGGGCTGGACCCACAACCCCTCGAGCTGGCCGCAGCGGGGAATCATGATCGCCCTGGCGTTCGGCGGCTGGCTGGTGTCGCGCTATCTGGCGACGTACCAGATGGGATACATCGCCACGACGTGGGACCCGTTCTTCGGCGCCGGGGCGCATGCGGTGCTGACCAGCAAGCTTAGCGACACCTGGCCGGTGTCGGATGGCGGACTGGGGGCGTTCGCGTACACGTTCGAGTTCCTGATGGGCTGGATGGGTTCGCCGGCCCGCTGGCGGACCATGCCGTGGATGGTGCTTTTTTTCGGCATCCTCGTGGTGCCGCTGGGACTGACGCATATCTTTTTGGTGATGAGCCAGCCGGTGATCGTCGGGCAGTGGTGCAGTTTCTGTCTTCTGGCGGCGATCCTCATGCTGCCGATGATCCCCCTGTCGCTGGATGAGGTGTTCGCCATGGTGCAGTTCATGCACAAGACCGTCAAAATCGATGGCAAGCCGTTCTGGCGGACGTTTTGGAAAGGCGGAACCATTGAGGGCGGCGCCGACGATTCGCGCACCCCCCCATTGGCCGATCTGCCGGACAAGCCGCTGGCGGTGCTGCGGGCGTCGTTGCGGGGCATGAGCGCGCCGTGGACGCTCACGGCGGCGACGGTACTGGGCGTGTGGATGATGGCCGCGCCCGGCGTTTTCGGCACGCACAAACCGCTGGCCGACAGCTCGCATCTCGCCGGGGCCTTGGTGGCGGTGGTCGCGGTGGTGGCGATGGCGGAGGTGGTTCGACCGGTCCGCTGGATCAACGCGATTCCGGGCCTATGGATCGCGGCGTCGGGTTTCCTCCTCGCCGGCGGGGGAACGGCGGCGACGATCAACGCCCTGCTCGTCGGATTGGCGATCGCGGCGCTGGCGATCCCGGCCGGACCGATCCACGATCACTATGGGCCGTGGGATCGGTGGATTCGGGGACGGGATCGTCATGTCGCGTGACGACGCGACGCAGAGGGGGCGCCATACGCGTTCATGGTTGATTCACCGGCGCCGGGATACACTCTTGCCCATGAGCCGCGAACGATTCCATGAACGGGTGGACGATGTTCGGCGCAGCGCCGCACGGCTTGCCGAGGCCGTCGCCCGGCCGACCGACGAGATCGTCCGCGACGCCACCATCCAACGCTTCGAGTTCACCTTCGAGGTGATCTGGAAAACCCTCAAGCTCCACCTCGAACACCAAGGCCACGAGTGCGGCGGTCCGCGGGCGACGATCAAGCGGGCATTCGCGGAGAAGCTCATCCCGACCGAGGCCGACGCCGACGGGTGGTTGGCGATGATCGAGGCCCGCAACCTCACCACCCACGCGTACGACCCATCATTGGCCCAGCGAATCCACCAGCGCATCGTCGAGCACCACGCGCCGCGACTCGCCGCGATGGCCGACATGATCGGGGCATTGCGATGGGATTGAACGGGGATCACAAAATCGACCTGCGGGAAAAGGACCTCCAGGCGCTCAAGCGAACCTTGTCCCGGTTCGACTTCGTGGCCGAGACCCGCATCTTCGGCTCGCGGGCGACCGGCCACGCCCGGCGCGATTCGGACATCGACCTGGCCATCGCCGCGCCGACCGCCGACGAGCGCCAATGGTCGGATTTGGTCGAGGCCATCGAGGCCACGCCGATCATTCACGCGTTCGACATCGTGCGCCTCGAGCGCGCCGGCAACCCGCGGCTATTGGAAAAAATCGCGCGGGAGGGCGTGGTGATCCATCCTACAAACCCCACGACGATCGCGCGGTCGGGGCCGGACCCGCGTTGAACCCCCGTCGTCCGTGGGTACAATCGCCCCATGCCCAACCCACTGCCCACCCTCTCGCTGCAGCCCAGCACGCTGCAAAACCTATTCGATCTCGACACCCAGGCCGATGCGGTGCTGGATCGCCTCAAACAGTGCGACATCGCCGCCATCGAAGGCGGCG
>JBBSAF010000250.1:0-4354 GCA_038252525.1 Tepidisphaerales bacterium | reverse complement strand
GTCTTGCGCCGCCCCGCGCCCAGGTTCTGGAACATGCCCTGCAACTGCGTGGTGAGCTCCTCCATGCCCGGGGGCGCCATGATCTCCATCTGCGCCTGCGCCGCGGCCACCTCGATCTCGATCTCCTTGGTGTCGAGTTCGCCCTCGCGCAGCTTCTTGCGGAATTTCTGCCGGGTCGGGTTCTCCCCGGCGGGGCCATCCGCGCTGCCGGTTTCGCGCGCCTGCGGCAGGAGGGCGTCGAGAATGCGCTCTTCGGCGGCATCCTGCGCAAGGCTGCGCACGCGGCGCATGGCCTGCTCTCGGGCGTCCTTGACCGCGATGTCGACGAGGTCGCGGATGATGGTGTCCACGTCGCGCCCGACGTACCCCACCTCGGTGAACTTGGTGGCCTCGATCTTGATGAACGGCGCCCCGGTCAGCCCCGCCAATCGCCGGGCGATCTCGGTCTTGCCCACGCCCGTCGGCCCGATCATGATGATGTTCTTGGGCGCCACATCCTGGCGCAGCTCCTCGGCGAGTTTCCGGCGCCGCCAGCGATTGCGTATGGCCACCGCCACCGCTCGCTTGGCCGCGTTCTGCCCCACGATATAGCGATCGAGTTCCGCGACGATTTGTTGGGGGGAGAGGTTCCGCATGAGCGCATGGTACGCCAAGGCGGCTCCGCGGGCACGCGCGATTCGCAGGTACACGACGGGCCGGCAGTTGGCGGTTGATCGTTGGTGGGGGGTGGAAAAATGAAGCTTCGCGGGCACGCGCGCGATTCACCCGGCTGGTTCACCGGCCGCGCAGTTCCACCAACAGAATGGTGAGCGCCGGCGGATTCGGCGAATGGTTCGCGCCGCAACAACACATCCAAAAGGATGTTTGTGTCGATCAAGACACGCATCACAATTCCCGACTAGCGCGGCGTTCGTCCATCCAGCGATCCACCGTGGCGTCATCCGGCGGCGATCCGGCTCCGGCGGCGATCCCCATCGCACGCCGCCACGTTTGACGGGGGTGTGACGGCTGTTCGGCGGCGTCACGGAGAATCGCATTGGCCAAGGCGAGGCGATCCTCGACCGGCCAAGGTTCCACCTCGGCGAGCACCGCGTCGATTTGTTCCCTGTGGGCCATGGCGTCCATTATAGGTTCGCGAAGCATCGACGCCATGAAAAAACGGTTCGCGCCGGCGTGATCTCCGCCGTCGCGCCTGTCTTCGGTCCCCGGCCGCGATCGGCAACGAGGTACACCGGCATTTGCGCCCGCAACCCGCAACGCGAAACCCGCAACCCTCCCCCCTCATAGCCGCTCGACCAACCGCTCGACCAATTTCTCCCGCACCACCTTGGGGTTCAGCCCCTTGCCGCCTTTCATGACCATGCCGATGAGGGCGCCCAGGGCCTGCTGCTTGCCGGCGCGGTAGTCGGTGAGCGACTTGGGGTTGCTCGCCAGCATGGCGTCGATGGCGGCATCGACGTCGCCGGTGTCGGCCGACTGGATCAATCCCAGGTCCATCGCCGCCGCCCTCGCGTCGTTCCCGCGTGTGGCGATCAGATGGTCCAGCACCGGGCCGGCGTTGGCGGGGGCGATGGCGTCGGATTCGATCATCGCCGCCAGTTCCCCGAAGACCGACGCGGGAACGCCCAGCTCGCACACGGGTTTGCCATGCTCGTTGGCCAGGCGCAATCCGTGTCCCAGCATGATGTTGGCCGCCCGCTTGGCCGGCGCCCCGCCGGCGAGGGTGGCCTCGAAAAAGTCCCCCAGCCCGCGTTCGCCGGCCAAGATCGCCGCGTCGGCCGGTGTCAGTCCCAATTGCTCGACATACCGACTCCGCCGCGCCGCGGGCAGTTCCCCGAGCTTGGCCTTCAACTCCGCCAGCCAGGCGTCATCGACCTCGACGGGCATCAAGTCGGGATCGGGGAAATAACGGTAGTCGTTGGCCTCCTCCTTCTCCCGCTGCAAAAACGTCCGCTCGGCGGCCTCGTCCCATCCCATCGTGCTTTTGCGGCCCAGCGAGCCGGTTTCGATCCAATGGCTGATCTGTCGTCGGGCCTCGTGGTCGGTGGCCCGCTGGAGCACCGAGAAGCTGTTGAGGTTCTTGATCTCGGTGATGGCGGTCTTGTGCACCGCGCCATCGTCGTCGGTGATGTGGACGTTGATGTTCGGCTCGAATCGCATGTGCCCCTCCTGCATGCGCCCTTCGCTGACGCCCAGGAACTGCACGAGCTTTTGCAATTCCTGGCCGAACGCCGCCACCTCCCCGCCACTCTCCAGGTCGGGTTCGGTCACGATCTCGAGCAGCGGCGTCCCCGCCCGGTTGAGATCCACGATCGACCCGTCGATCGGATATCCTCCCGGCGCCTCGTGCAGCAATTTTCCGGCATCCTCCTCCAGATGCGCCCGGCGGATTCGCACGGTGCGAACCGATCCATCGGGCAGGGCGAGCGTGAACGATCCGGCCTCGCACAGCGGCAGGTCATACTGGCTGATCTGGTAATTCTTCGGTAAATCCGGGTAATAATAGCTCTTGCGATCCCACTTGGTATGCCGGGCGATGCGGCAACCCAAGGCCAGCCCGACCCTGATTGAATACTCGACGGCCTTGCGATTCATGACCGGCAGCACTCCGGGCAGCCCGAGCACCTGTTGGTCAACCAGCGTGTTGGGGTCGGCGCCGAAGTGGGCCGCGCCGTTGGGACAGGCGGTGAACATCTTGCTGGCGGTGGCCAACTGGACGTGGATTTCCATGCCGACGAGCACCCGATACGACTTGCAAATCCGTCCCATCGAAACCGCCTTCCGCGTGCGTTTTTTGCTTTTCCGCCAACCGCCAACTATCAACTATCAACTCATGCGCATTTCCGAGATATTCCACTCGATCCAAGGCGAAGGCAAGTTGGCCGGCGTGCCATCGGTCTTCGTTCGCGCATCCGGCTGCAACCTCCGCTGCCACTGGTGCGACACGCCGTACGCCAGTTGGGATGCCCAGGGCGCCGAGCGTTCGGTTCCGGAGATCGTCGCGGAGGTCGGGCGGTTCGGTTGTCGCCACGTCGTCGTGACCGGCGGCGAACCGCTCATATTCCCGGATGTGGTCGCACTGTGCCGCGATTTACGCGATGACGGCCACCACATCACGGTCGAGACCGCCGCGACGATTCATCGGGAACTGGCTGTTGATTTGGCCTCCTTGTCGCCGAAACTGTCCAACTCGACCCCGCGCCAGCGCGAGGGCGGACGATTCGCCGACGCCCACGAGGCCGCCCGGCTGAACATCCCCGTCATTCAGGCGTTCATCGACGGAGCGGCCGATTTCCAGTTGAAGTTCGTGGTGTCCGACGAGTCGGACCTGCCGGAAATCCACGCGATTCTGGCCACACTCCGCGGCGTCGAATCGTCGGATGTGCTATTGATGCCCGAGGGGACCGATGCGGCAACCCTGGACGCCCGCGCCCCGCGGATCGCCGAAATCTGCAAGCAAACCGGCTTCCGATTCTGCCCTCGCCTGCACGTCGCACTCTATGGAAACCGCCGGGGAACGTGAGCGCGTTCGTTGCGGCGGAACGCATCGTTGCCCTATACAACTCTCCTGTCGGCCGTCGCGGTTCTTATGTCGCGGGGTCGCCCCGCCCCCGTCTTTCGCCCCCGGCAGGGTCACATGCAAGGGAGTTGGGCGCGCGAAGCGTGGTTTTCACAACCTGCAAACCCGCTTTCGCCCGGTGATGTCCCGCGGACGAGTCCGAGGCGGCCCCGCGACGGAAGACGGGGTTCCTTATGTTGACGGCATTGTCCCCTCGCCCGCGCTTTCCTCATCCAAGCCGGCGACGACGGCGCTCAACGGCGGTTTTTACGATCTTCAAACCCCGTCGGCGCCGGTTACGCCGCTGGACGTGGGCGAGGGCGCCCACGCGACCGGGTAATGGGCCGGGTCCCCGCGATGGCGCCAAAAGATGTGTACACCAAGGAGGGCGTTTCGCATCCGCGAATTTTCGGGCGATCGTGCGAACGGAATCACACTCCGAGCATCAGCCGCGTCGGATCCTCGATCAGTTCCTTCACCCGCACCAAAAAGGTCACCGATTCCCGTCCGTCCACGAGGCGATGATCGTAGCTGAGGGCGACGTACATCATCGGGCGGATGACGATCTGGTCGTCGATCACCACCGCGCGTTTCTGGATCGCGTGCATGCCGAGGATCCCGCTTTGCGGCGGGTTGACGATGGGAGTGCTGAGGAGGGATCCGAACACGCCACCGTTGGTGATGGTGAACGTGCCGCCACCCAGTTCGTTCAGCGCCAGTTTGCCTTCACGCGTCGCACCGGCGAGACGTTTGATCTCGCTTTCGATCTTGGCAAACGACAACTGCTCGGTGTTG
>JBBSAF010000249.1:0-4364 GCA_038252525.1 Tepidisphaerales bacterium | reverse complement strand
GAGGTGGTCGAGGGCAAGCTGCTGGAGCGGCTGGTGTCCGACCCCGTCCTCCTGTGCGACGCGATCTATTGCGTCTGCAAGCCCGAGGCCGACGCCAAGGGGATCACCGACGCCGACTTCGGGCGGGCGATGGCGGGCGACTCCATCGATCATGCGACGACGGCGTTGCTGGAGGAACTGGTCGATTTTTTCCCGCAGGCCAAGCGCCGGGTGCTCGCCAAGGCGCTGGCCAAACTGCGGATGCTCGAGCAGGCGGCGCTGGCGCTGATCCAGACGCGACTGGACAGCCCGGAACTGGAACGGCGGATGGCGGCGGAGCTGTCGCGGCTGGAGAACTCATCTGGCAATGCGCCGGAATCCTCGGGGTCGATCCCGCACGCATGACGCTGCGGGAACTGTTGGCGATGGCCCACGCCCGCCAACGCGACGCCTGGAACCACACGGCGACGCTGCTGGCGATGCTCGCCAACGTCAACCGCGACCCGAAAAAGGGGCGGGCGTTCAAGCCCGCCGATTTCCACCCGATCCCCGCGTCCGAGCGACCCGCGCCGGGGCCTCCGCTCAAGGGCGACATCGGGATGCTCAAGGTGTTCGTGAAGGGAGCGACATGATGAACATGAAACTGATTGCCGCCGCCATCGTCCTGCCGTGGCTGTTGGGGTGCCAAGTCGCGCCGATCGCCCCCGGCGGGATTGTCCGCCAGTCGGACACGCTGCGCTGGGGCGTGTCCCCGGCGCACATGTTCCCCGACAATCCCGACCGCCGCGCCGATGCGCAGGCGATGATGATGGCGTTCGAGCGGGTGTTGAGCCAAACCGCCGTGATCCAGCCGGAAAACCCCGCCGGAGCGGCCACGTTGACCGTCGGCGACGCCAGCGCGGTGTCGCCGGCGACCTACAAACCGCCCATTCGCACCGGCGCGGTCGGGTCCGGTTCCCCCACCGACCGCGCCCTGGGCGGACTGGTGTGGGTGGGCGGGGCGCTGGTCCTGCTGGGCCTGGTCGGGGTCGGGCTGCGGCTGCTGCCGTGGACGGCGGGGTTCGGGGCGGTGGTCCCCATCGGTCTGTGCGTGCTGCTGGGATTGGGCGGCGGACTGTTGATCGCCCTGGCCACGGTGCTGGCGGCGGCGCCGTGGTGGATGGTCGGTCTGTGCATCGCCGGCGTGGTGGCGGTGGGCCTGTACATGGCGATGCGCGACAACCTCGGGAAGCTGGCGGCGAAGTCGCCACCGCCGACCGACCCAGCACCGTCGTTGCGAATCACCGGTTGACGGAGGCGACCAATGGCCAGCGATAAGGGGATCAGAGCCGGCGCCGCTTACGTCGAGTTGTTCCTCAGCGACTCGAAGCTGGTTCGCGGCCTGGACAAGGCGGGCAAGAAGCTCAAGGCGTTCGGCGAGTCCATCACCGGCTGGGGCACGAAGATGATGGCGGTGGGCACGGCCATCACCGCCCCGCTGGTGGGCAGCGCCAAGGCCTTCAGCGAAATGGGGGACCACATCGCCAAGATGGCCAAGCGGACGGGCTTTTCCGTCGAGTCGCTGTCGGAACTGGCCTACGCCGCGGGGTTGTCCGGGGCCGACATCGACGTGCTGGAAAAGGGCGTCCGGCGCATGCAGCGAACACTCGTCGATGCCACCGGCGGCACGCAAACGGCTGTGGACGCCTTGGCGCTGCTGGGCCTCACCGTCAACGACTTCGTGGGATTGTCCCCCGAGGAACAGTTCAAGCTGATCGCCGACCGCCTGGCGGGCATCGAAAGCCCCACCGTCCGCGCCGCCGCGGCGATGGAGATGTTCGGGCGCTCGGGGACCGAACTGTTGCCGATGATGGAGGACGGCGCCGCCGGCATCGAGGCGTTGCAACGGCAGGCCCGCGACCTGGGCCTGACCATGGGCGGCGAGGACGCCAAAGCCGCCGAAGACCTCAACGACGCCTTCGACACCGTTTGGAAGGTCATCAAGCACACTTCGTTCGTCATCGGCGCGGCACTGCAGCCGGCGCTCAAGGGCGTCGCGGAGTGGGTCGTCCGCACCGTCGTTTCCGTCAACGACTGGATCAAGCGCAACCGGGAGATGGTGGTCACGGCGATGAAGGTCGGCGTGGCGATCGTCGTCGCCGGGGGGGCGCTGGTCGGCTTGGGATACGCCGTCACCACCGTGGGCGTCGCACTGCGGGGGCTGTCCACGATCCTCGGCCTGGTCGGATCGACCATCGGGGTGATGGGTTCGATCCTGGCATGGCTCGTCTCGCCCATCGGCCTGGTGGTCGTGGCCGTCGCGGGGTTGGCGGCATATCTGATTTACGCCACCGGCGCGGGCGGGCAGGCGTTGGCATGGCTGGGGGAGCGGTTCACCGACCTGTCGCGGTTCGCCACCAAGGCGTTCGGGGGGATCGCCGACGCCCTGATGGCCGGCGACATCGCCCTGGCCGCGAAGATCCTGTGGCTGACGCTCAAGATCGCCTGGCAGAGGGGCGTCCTGGAAATCGACCGGATATGGCAAAGCCTCAAATCCGGCGCGAGCAAGGTGGTCGGCGATCTGTGGTACGCGGTGCAGGCGTTCTGGGAGGACGGGATCTCGTCCCTGACCGTGGGGATGCTCAAGTTGTACTACGGCATCCTGTCCATCTGGGAGCGGATGTCGACGGGCGTGAGGAACATCTGGGACGGGGCGGTCACCTGGGTGTCGAAGCGGATCATCGACCTCCAGGGCCTGGTGGACTCGAGCTTGGACACCGACGCGGTGAAGAAGGCGCTGGACGAGGACACGGCCAAGCGGCAGGCCGGTCGCAACGCCGAGAAGGACGCCAGCCTCAAGCAAATCGGCGACGACCGCGCCGCCGCCCTGGCGATGGCGAAAACCGAACACGACACGGTCATGGCCAAGATCGGCCAGGATGCCGCCGACTCCGAGGCCAAGATCGACGCCGAGGCCAAGGGGAAGATCGACGCCGCCCAAGCGGAACTGGATGCGGCCAGAAAGGAATGGGAAGCGAGCATCGCCGAGGCCGGGAAGAAGCGAGATCTGGCGGACGCGCAAGCCCCCGAGCGGATCAAGCCGCCGCCGGGCCCCGCCGACCAGTTCGAGGGCCTCGCCTCGGCGCTGCGGGATCAGAAGCGAACCATCGGCGTGGCCGGCACGTTCAACGCGATGGAGGCCCGCGGGCTGGGCGCTGGCGGAGCCACCGACCGGATCGCCAAGGCCAGCGAGGAAACCGCCCGCAACACCAAGAAGATCGCGGACAAGGTCCGCGATGGGTCCACCTACGACTGAGGCCGACCATGCCCGTGACCGTCCGCGAAAAGTTCCAGAGCCGCGACTCGACCACCGGCGACGGCGCCCAGGTCGAGCTTGCCTACATCATCGAGGGCACCGACGACGACGTGGTGGCCAAGACGGCGATGGAGTCGGATTCGCCGGGGTCGCACGATGGGTTGACCCGCGAAAGCGTCCACGTCGAACCCATCGGGCCGGGCCTGTGGGACGGGCGGGCCCGCTACAGCCGGCCCGATGCCCAATCCCCATCCACCGGCGGATCGAGCTTCTCCTTCGACACCGGCGGCGGAACCCAGCACATCACGCAGTCCATCCAGACGATCCAAACGCATCCGGTCGCCACGGCCCCCGACTTCGGGGGCGCCATCGGCGTCACCCACGATGCCGTCGAGGGCGTGGACATCACCATCCCCGTCTACCAGTTCTCCGAGACCCACTACCTGCCGGACGCGGCGGTGACGAATGCCTATCGCGGGACGCTGTTCCGGCTCACCGGCAAGGTCAACGACGCGGCGTTCAAGGGGACGGCGGCGGGGGAATGCCTGTTCCTCGGGGCCTCGGGGGCGAAACGCGGCCAGGGGGATTGGGAAATCGCCTTCAGCTTCGCCGCCAGCCCCAACGCCACCGGCCTGACCGTCGGTTCGATCGTCGGCATCGACAAGAAAGGCTGGGAATACATGTGGGTCCGCTACGCCGACGGCGAGGACGCCAACGCCAAGGCCATCGTGAAGAAGCCGGTGTCGGTGTACATCGAGAAGGTGTACGAAGAGGCCGACTTCGCGGGATTGGGGATCGGAACATGAGAGGAGGAGGCCGTAAGCCGTAGACCGTGGGCTGTGGCCTTCATTTCCACAGCCTTCGGCCTTCAGTCCGACCATGGGCAACGACTTCAAGAAGGTTCGTCCCGGCGACAAGCTCCGCATCCCGGCGGCGGCGTACAACGCCTTCATCGACGCGGCGAATGAAGCGCGGCGCAAGCGGCTGAGTGTCGGGCGGCAGGCACAGCCCGAGTCGCGCGACCGCTGCATCGTGTTGGTGAAGAACGCCTCGGGCGTCGATGTGCCGCGCGGCGGGGTGCTGGGCATCG
>JBBSAF010000248.1:0-4384 GCA_038252525.1 Tepidisphaerales bacterium | reverse complement strand
GGGGATGACGCCCCCGTGCCCCCCTCGCCGCGCAGGGCGGTGTTCCAGCTCGGGTCGGTCCCCACGGCGCCGAAGCCCTCGGGGTCCTTGCTCGTGAACGCCTGGTCCTCGTCGGCCTCGTGGGCCTGCATCGTCCGGTCGCCGGGCGTCGAATTGATCGCGTAGCCGGTCGAATCCGATTCCCCCATCCGGTCGTCGGGACGGTGGATGTCGTCGGGCAACAGGATCGGCCCGTGGTCGGCGGGGATAGGGCGGCGATACTGGGCCATCATCGCCCGGAAATCCGATCCGTGGGACCACGCGACGGCCCCGACGATCGCGCCGTGGACGGCCAGCGAGACGCAAAAGGCGATGAGCGGGGTGGGGTCGCGTCGCATGACGAACGCTCAGGCGATGGGGACCGACGGGCATACGTCGCGGGGCGCCGGAACCGGGTGCGACGACAGGTGTTCGACCGCCTCGACGACCGAGCGGGCGACGAAGAACAGCCGACGGGATTTCTCGCGGATGAAGCCCTTGGCGATGCCGTGCTCGATCATCGCCACCAGCGGTTGATAGTAGCCGTCGATGTCGAGCAGGACGATGGGCTTGTCGTGGTAGCGGAGGGCGCGCCCGACGAGGATCTCGAAAAACTCCTCGAAGGTCCCCAGCCCGCCGGGCAGGGCGATGAACCCGTCGCCGCGGGCCTCGAGCAATTCCTTGCGCCGGCGCAGGGTGTCGGTGACGATCAACTCGTCGGCCTTGGCATCTGCAAGCCCCCTGTCCACCAAGAGTTGCGGCGTGATGCCGACCACCCGCCCCCCGGCGCCGCGAACGGCGTCGGCGACGGCCTTCATGAGACCGATGTCATTGCCGCCGTAAACCAATGTCCAGCCCTTGGCGGCCAGCGCCGCCCCGAGCTCCGTCGCCGCCGCGGTGTGGGCCGGATCGAGGGTGGAGCTGCTGGAACAATAAACGGTGACAGCGCGGATCATGTCCCCATGGTACGGCCCGGCGGGGGGGACTGTCACGGGAAACGCCACGCCAGGGAAACGCCACGATCCGCCGCAAGGCCGGGGGCGCTCAATGCCGCCAACGTAACGATTGGACGAGGGAAACGGAGGAGAACACAAGTGGAGTCCATTGTCGCGGGGCCGCCTCGGCCTCGCCTTTTGCCGCATGGGCGGGTCGAATGCAAGCGAGTTGTGCGCGCGAAGCGCGGTTCTCACAACTTCCAGACCTGCTTTGCCCGCTGACGGCTCCCGGACGGGGCCGAGGCGGAGATCGCGACGGAAGACAGGGTTCCCTACGTTGACGGCATGGGGCGAGGCGCCGGCGCGACAGGAACAAGGGCTTCACTCGCACTGAAAGTTCCCGCGGTGTCGTCAAGGCCGGGTCGTCGGAGCGGTGGTCGGTTGGGTGGCGGCTTGGCGGGCGGATTGGATGGCGGCGACGGCGAACGATTTCACCAGGGGATCGGAATCGCCGCCGGCGACCGGACCGACGAGCTTCTCCAGCTGCGCCACCGGCAATGAACCGGCGGCCACCACGCCCAGCAGACGCTCGAACCACTGCGGGCTGTTGAGCATCCGTTCGAGGGTGCGGACGCGCTCGTTGCCGGCGTCGATCGCCACCGACACATACCGCGACCAGG
Organism: Tepidisphaerales bacterium; assembly: GCA_038252525.1. Classification (GTDB taxonomy): domain Bacteria; phylum Planctomycetota; class Phycisphaerae; order Tepidisphaerales; family Tepidisphaeraceae; genus JBBSAF01. The sequence goes on along the minus strand of JBBSAF010000248.1, from coordinate 2,751 downwards.
CGGCCACGATCGGCGAACCCGACGATTCGCCGCGCTGCACCGCCCCCAGCAGTTCGTTCACGATCGACTGGAACCGCGGATCGTTCTGTTGGGTGTAGATCTGGACATACGCGGCGGCCAATTCCAGTCCCCGCATCCGCGCCGCCGAATCGCCGGTGGTGGCCTGCTCGACGACGGATCGTCGGGTCTCGTCGGTGTTCAGCGGCGTGCCGGTTCGCTCCATGATCCGCGAGAATTGCACCGAATACCCTCCCGCGCCGGGCGCGAACCCTTGGGAGGTGCTCATCGGATTGGTCGTCAGCGACGCGAAGACCTGAATCGAGATGCCGGGATTGGCCGCGAACAGTTCCGCCAACGCGCCCTGGTCGATGCGGACCACTTGGCTGACCTGCTGGCGGGGTTGAAGCACCAACACCTTGGCCAAGCGGTCGAAGGCGACGCCGGGCATCTGCTGTTGGGCCATGCCGCGGAGGTTGGCGTCGATCCAGAGATCGGGGTGCAAAATGCCGTCGTCGCCGATGGTGAGGGGGTTGTCGGTGAGGTTGATGATCGAGACCTTGGCGAGCATCGGTTCGCCATAGGGATGGGCGACGTGCAAGGGGGTGCAGCGGATGGCGTAAAACGTCTCGGGCGCTTCCAGAATGCGCATCCACGACATGGGAAACACGTGCAGCCGTTCCTGGATGGCGTCAGCCTGACTGGAGGGGACGATCTTGACGCCTTGGTCGCGCAAATCGCCATAAATGAGGGCCGCGACGAGCGTGGAGGGGTTGTCGCTGAGGAGTTTGCGCCCCTGGCTGGCGACCTTGTCCTTCAGGGCGGGGTCGGCGGCGTCCAAACGCAGCATTCCCAATGCCGCCAGCGGGTCGCGGTCGGCGACGGCCGACAACTTGGTATGTGCGGCCTCGGCTTTGCCTTGCAGCAGGAAGCTCCATCCCTCCAGCCGGGCAACGCTCACGCTGTCCTCGGGCGACAGGGTTCGCAGGGCATCGACATATTTGGCGGCGGCGTCGGGTTTTTGGGCGAAATAGAGTTCCAGCCACGCCATGTCGGTGAGTGCCGAACGGTAGGCGGCGGCCACATCGGGTTGGTTGGATTCCCTCACCCGCTGGATTTGCTTTGCTAGATCCAGCGCGGGCGCCGTCGTGGTCGGGGCGGGGGCCGGGGCGCTGGCCGGTTGGGTGGTCGGTTGGATCACCTGCCCGAGGCGGGCGGTGAGGGCGACGCGGGCTTTTTCGAGGGTTTGGGGAAAATCGGGGGCGGCGTCGGCCTTTTCCATCGCCAACTGAAGCATCCACGCATCGGGATCGGTGGGATCGAGTTGGAGCATCTGAGCGACCAGCCCGGCGGCGGTGGCGCCCTGGTCGGACAGGAACAATTCGGCGGCGTAATTGGCGGCGGTGGGTTGGCTGACCTGGCGACCCAGTTTCGGCGACCAGTTGAGGGTCTGGGCGTACCAGTTGAGGGCCGGCTGGATGAGTCCGACGCCGGCGAGCTCGTCGGCGAGCTCCGCCATCACGGCCGGCTGGGCGGGGTTGGATTTGAGCATGTCCAGCAGCACCGACACCCGTTCGAGGGCGCCGTTGCCATGGATCGTGCGATACCGCAGTTGCAACCCCTGCGGGTTCAAGGGGTTGAGGCGCAATGCCTGGCTGAGCAGGTCGCGGGCGGCGTCGGGCTGGGATTGTTCGAGCAGAAGATTGGCCAGCCGAACCGCCACCTGCGAACGCACCTCGGCGGGGATGCTCGGCTTGCCCAGCAGGTCGCGGAGATAAGCGACCGAGGCGTCGGCGGTCTGCATCCGGCTCAGATACAGGTCGATCAACTGGACTTGCGCGACTTGGTTGGCCGGTTCCAACGCCAACAGGGCGCGGGCGGTGTCGATGGCGGCGGCGGTGTCGCCGACGCGAAGTTGTGCGTCGAGGAGCAGGCGTTGGTATCGCGGTTCGGTCGGCTGGAGGCGGGCGGCGGCGTGGAACAAATCGACGGCGCTGCGCCACGTGGCGTCGGTGACGCGCGGGCGCCGGAGGGTGTTCTGGGCCATTTCGGCCATGCGGGCGGCGAGGGCGGTTTCCGGCGCGTCGGGATCGGTTTGGGCGAAGACCGGCGAACCCAGCAAGAGGGCCAAGAGGATGGCGGCAATAAGTCGGAAGCGGAGCATCGGGCACACCTCGGGTAGAAGTTCGCCGGCTGGCGGACGGGACGAATCGGGCGGCGAGTTGGACACCCCGTCGGGGGTCGAAAGTCGCATCGCCGAACGGGAGTATACCGTTGCGGCGCCGAAGGTGCATGGGGGGCGAGTTGATTCCCCCGGTGGGCGCGGTAAGACTGGGGGGGGTACGCGGTAGGCGGTAGGCAGTAGGCGGTGGGCGGAAAAGGGGGAAACCGGGACGCGGCTTGGTGAAGCGGGAAGGCGTTGTGACGGACTTGGAGCGACAACCGGTTCGGGTCCGACGCCGCAGGTTGGGTTTCGGAGAGGATTTCCGTCGATTTTTCCTGCGCGGGTTGGCGACGCTTTTGCCGACGCTCATCACTCTGTGGCTGCTCGTGTGGGTGTGGGACTTCCTCTGGGAAAACCTGGGGCGCCATATCATTTGGGGGATTCGCGGGATCTGGCCGAGGTTGGCGGCGGCGGGGCTGCTGAGCAAGGCCCAAGACGACGACATCGCGTTGTTCTGGAATTACGATTATTTGCGGACCCGCCTCATCGGGGTGGGTTTGGCGGTGATCCTGGTCTACGTCGTGGGGGTG
>JBBSAF010000247.1:0-4391 GCA_038252525.1 Tepidisphaerales bacterium | reverse complement strand
GGACGGGCCATCCATCATGACCGGGCGGTGGCGATGGCGCCGACGACGGTGACGGTGATGGAGATGGGGCGATTGATGGAGGCGCTGGGGCGACATCCGGCGGTGGCGGTGCGGCTGATGCGGCAGTTGGCCGAGGCGGTGCAGCTCGCGCGGGAGGAGGGGGGACGGCTGGTGTTCGAGGATTGCGACCAACGCTTGGTGCGGGCGCTGGTGCGTTTCAGTCGGTCGGCGGCGGCGAAGTCTGTCGAGGACGGAGTGGTGCTGGAGATCACCCACCAGCAATTGGCCCAGGCGGTGGGGGTGGCGCGGGAGACGGTGAGCTTGGCGCTGACACGGCTGCGGCGACGGGATTTGCTGCAAACCGGACGGAACAAACTGACGTTCAATCCCGCCGCATTGACGGCGTTCGCGGCCAAGTGCCGGCCGGCGGAGCCCGGTCGCCCGGGGATCGACGAGGAGATCGCCGAAGCCGGGTGAGGGGCGCGGCGGTGGACTGCGAAAATAATCCGCGAAAACAGCGATGATCCGCCATCGCGCGATCGCCTTGTTTCGCGCATGATGCACGCACATGAGCGCCCCGCGACCGGACATCCAACAAGAGCGGCTCACCGGCCTCGAACACTTCAAGACACGCAACAAGAGCGGGTCGCCGACCTCGAACACTTCAAGACACGCAACAAGAGCGGCTCGCCGACCTCGAACACTTCAAGACACGCAACAAGAGCGGGTCGCCGGCCTCGAATACTTCAAGACACGCAACAAGGGCGGCTCGCCGGCCTCGAATACTTCAAGAAGTACTCCCCGTTCTTGATCGCCTCCACGGCGCCGCAACCGCCCGCGAAGCGACGCCTGACACGCCAGCGCGAATCGACGCCTGACCCGCAGGGACGATTTTCATCCCGAGTTCGTTTGCGTCGATGCCGTTCCGACCGAATCGCTCCGCAAGCGGTCCCGCACCTGCCGGTTCCATCGCCGGACGGATCGCACTCACGTTTTCCCTTGCTCCCCGCCGACGATCAGGCGATCGTCGCGGCGGTTTCAGGTCATTTCGACGACGATTCGGCGAACGGCGTCGCGGTGGGCGGGAGAGACGTGGAGGCGGCGGAAGGTGAGCTCGTGGCCGAGCGCGCGGCTCAGCGGTGAGACGGCGCCGAGGCGGGCCAGGCCGCCGGCCGGGTCGCAGACCCGGATCTCGCCGTCGCCGTCGGGTTCGTAGGCCTCATAGGGGGTGTCGGAGGGTTCGTCGAGGAACAGGTCGTAGCCGTCGTCGTCGCCGCCGGACGAGGCGACTGCGGCGCGGGCGGCGTCGAGGATTCGGGCCACGCATGCGGGGTCGTCGACCATCGACAGGTCGATGGATTTATACAATCGTCGATAGAGCAGCCCGTGGCACAGCCCGGCGAGCACGGTGTCGACCGACTCGCGCCAGAGCTTGAAGCAGTGGAGGACGGAGATGTCGTCGAGGTCGGTGAACTCGGCGATGGTGAGGCGCTGGCCGAGCAGGGCCTTGTGGACGACGTGCCCGCGCGGGGGCCATTCGAGGCGGTCCTGGACGGCCAGGCGCTTGGCGCGTTGCAGGGCGAGCTTGACCATCCCCTCGGCGCTGCGGACGACCTTGTGGAAATAGACGTTGCGGTACATGTGGAAGCGCGACTGGAGATACGCCTCGACGGCGCTGACACCCTTGGCGGTGACGGCGAGGCGCCGCGTCGAATCATCGACGGTGAGGGCGTGCAGGAGCCACTGGAGGTCGAACCCGCCGTAGCGGCTGCCGGTCATGAGGTTGTCGCGCAGGAGGTAGTCGAAGCGGTCGGCGTCGAGCTGGCCACACAGGATGTCGCGCCAGAACCCCTCGCCGGCGACAGGGCCGCAGAGCAGGTCGGCGACGGCGGACGGGAGCGACGGATCGTGGTCGGCGAGGATGCGGTTCACCTCGCTGTCGGGATCGAGGATGATGCGCCGGCCGAGCTTCTCGTGATCGATGCCGCTGACGGCCTCGAAAACGTGGCTGAACGGCCCGTGCCCCAGGTCGTGCAGCAGCGCCGTGGCGAGGCAGGCGGTGCGTCGGGCGGGATCGAGGACGATGGAATGTTCGAGCTGGGCGAGGATTCGCCGGGCGGTTTCCATGACCCCGAGGCTATGGGAATAGCGGCAATGGTCGGCGCCGGGGTAGGCGAGGCTGGTCATGCCGAGTTGGCGGACGCGACGAAGGCGCTGGACCTCGGCGGCGTTGACCAACCGGAACAGCAGGGCGTCATCGGGCGACTGGAGCCGGAAGGCGATCACATCGTGCACGGGATCGCGGATGATTTTTTCGGCCATCGGGTTTTCCCCTCGGGTACCGGATCCCGCCGGCGGGACGTACAATCCGACCCGTCGGCGGGGATTCATGCAACCCCAACGGCGGGCGCGTGTCAATGTCCGTGGAGGATGGATTCATGGGATCGACGACGTTTCGAGTGGCGGGCGCGGTCATGGCGATGCTGTTGATCGCCGGCGCCGCGGTGGCGAACCGGCAGGTCGGGGTGTCGATCAAGAACCTGCGATACGATCCGGACACGATCACGATCCACGTCGGGGACATGGTGATCTGGAGCAATGACGACGACCGCGACCACACCGTCGAGGCCGAGGACGGGTCGTTCTCCAGCGGCAATCTGTCGGCGGGCAAAACGTTCTCGCACACCTTCGCCAAGGCCGGAAAATATCCGTACGGCTGCACGTATCACCCGCGGATGAAAGGCGTGGTGGTGGTGACGGCGCGGTAGGCGGGCGCGGCGGGCCGGCGCGATGGGTGGCGTGCGGTACGACGATCCCGGTGGGCGGCGCGTTACGGCGGGTGGGGTACGGCGGGCGCGATGGGCAGCGCGGTACGGCGGGCGCGGTAGCGCGGTACGGCGGCGCGGTAGTGGGGGTATCTTTCGTCGCCACGATCCTTAAAATGCCAAGCCCGCCGCGGCCGAGGCGCCGGCGGGTTCGCATCGGACATTCAACATCATAAGGAGAATCCCATGGGTTTCGCTTCCGCCGTGAATCGCAAGGCCGTCGATCTGGGCAAATTGTCGGTCGAGATGACCACCGCCGCGGGGTCGGGGCATCCGTCCACGGCGCTGTCATTGACGCATCTCGTGACCGTCCTCATGTACCACCAGATGCGATATGACCCGAAGAATCCGTGGAACGGCGCGGCCGACCGGCTGGTGCTCAGCGAAGGCCACGCCGTGCCGATCGTCTACGCCGCCATGGCGGATTTGGGCGTGGCGATCGGCAAGTCGCCGGCGGATGCGCGCCCCATGACCAAGCAGGACGCCCTGGACCTCCGCGCGATTGAAAGCCCCATCGACGGACATCCCAATCCCGGGCTGGGCGTGCATTTCTTCGACGCCGCGACCGGCTCGCTCGGCCAGGGCCTCAGCGTCGCCGCGGGCGTGGCGGCGGCGGCGAAGATGGACGGAATCGACCGCAACGTCTACTGCATCATCGGCGACGGCGAGTCCCGCGAGGGGCAGATCTGGGAGGCGATGGACTTCATCGTCGATCACCAACTCACCAACTGCATCCCGATCTTCAACGCCAACGAATTGGCCCAATCCGATTGGGTCAGCGCCCAGCAGTCGGCCGATGTGCTGGCGAAAAAGGCCGAGGCCTACGGTTTCATCGTCCGCGTGATCGACGGGCATTGTCCCGACGCGATCCGCAAGGCGTTCAACGAGCTGCATGTGGTCAAGAACGGCGCCCGCCCGCTGGCGATCGTCGCCAAGACCATCAAGGGCTGGGGCGCCCCGGCCGAGCAGGGCATGGGCAAGCACGGCACCGCGGTCAAGCCCGACGCCCTGGCCAAGGTCTTCGCGCAGCTCGAGCAAACCGCCAAGGACCTGGGCGTGGCCGATGTGAAAGTCGGCGAGGAGTTGTCCATCACGGTTCCCAAGGCCCCGGAGAAATCCAAGGGCGGCAAGATCCAGATCGAGTATGAGAAGGGGATGAACGCCGCGGGGCTGGGCAAGGATCTGTCGGCGGGCAAGGCGATCGCCCCCCGCAACGCCTACGGCGCGGCCTTGCTGGCGTTGGCGTCGGCCGACAAGCGCGTGATCGGGCTGGATGCGGATGTGAAGAACTCGACCTTCGCCGAATACCTGTCCAAGAACCTGCCCAGCCAGTTCCTGGAATGCCGCATCGCCGAACAGAACATGTTCTCGGTGGCGGCGGGCGCGGCGGCGGCGGGAAAGATCCCCTTCTGCTCGACCTTCGCCAAGTTCGTCGTTCGCGGCTACGACCAGATCGAAATGGCCATCAACTCCGGCGCCAACTTCAAGGTCACCGGCAGCCACGCCGGCGTGACCCTCGCCGCCGACGGACCCAGCCAGATGTCGCTGCCCGACGCGGCGTTTTTC
>JBBSAF010000246.1:0-4410 GCA_038252525.1 Tepidisphaerales bacterium | reverse complement strand
GGTGGGATCCTGGACCTGCGCCATGCCATCGCGCGCCCAACGAAGCAGATCGCCTTTCTTGGCGCCCTCGACGACGAGGAAACCCGGCCGCTCGTGGGAATGAAAGGTGATGGTGGCGGCGATTTGGCCGGTGGGGCGGGGGTCGTCCGAGTGGAGGGTGGCGGCGGGGACGCCCGGCCTAGCGGGTTCGCGGGGGGGACTGGCGCTGGCGACGAGATCGCTGGCCGATGCGCCGGGGAGGAGGCGGAGGAGGGTGGGAGGTTCGGCGTTGTGTCGGGCGGCCCATTGGAGAGCGGTGGGAGGGTCGGCGAGGGCGACGAGGCGGTCGAAGAGCTCGGGAGGATGGGAGAGGGCGAGGCGTGCGAAATCGACGGGGAATCGGTCGGGGTCGGGCAGGGGGGCGTCGGGGCCGCGCAGGGCGTTGCGGAGGACGGCGTTGACGAAGCCGGCGGCGGCGGGGCGTCCGAAGCGGCGGGTTTGCTCGACGGCCTCGTGGACGGCGGCGGAGGGGGGGATGCGATCCATGAAGCGGATTTGGTAAAGGGCGATGGCGAGGATTTTTTGGATGGCCGGGTCGATGCTCTTGAGCTTCCGCTTGGAGTGTTGCTCGATGAGGTATTGGAGGTGGAGGGCGTTCTTGATGACGCCGATCACAATATGTTCGGCCAAGGCGTGATCGCGCGGGTCGTGGAGGGGCGCCGCGGGACGTTTGATGGCGCGGTCGTGCCAGCGCGGCAGGGGGGTGGCGTCGAGCTCGACAAGGGCGGTGTCGCGGGCGTTCGGGCAGTTGCCAGTTGCCAGTTGACGGTTGCCATTGGGGATGGGAGGGGTCATGAGTTGGCTCCGGTCAGCCGTTGCCAGTTGCCAGTTGTCGGTTGCCAGTGAGGGAGAGAGGGGGCCTGTGAGTTGGTTCCGGTGGGCCGGTGGCAGTGGGCAGTTGACAGTTGGCAATGTGGGAAACAGGGGGGGGCTGATTCAGGGGCGAGGAAATCGAGGAGCGGGTGATGGATGACGGCTGGCGGTGGACGAAGGCGGTTGCTCATGATTCGGCTCCGATGGATTGGAGGCGGAGGGCGGGCTGCCAGGGGTGGCCGTTGCGGTACTGGTCGAGGGTCATGGGTGTGCCGCCCTCGGGTTGGAGGCGGAGGACTTTCACCGCGCCGTCGGGGGTGGCGATGGCGCCGGAGAGGGCGATTTCGCCGGGATGCCAGCGGCGTTCGTCGTCGGAGGTGGCGATGGCGCACAGGAGGGTGAGGCGCGCCTTGGTTTCACCGGCGGCGTCGAGGAGTTTCACGCGGCATCCGGGCCAGGGGGAGAGGCCTCGAATGGTTCGGGCGACGACTTCGGCGGGTTGGTTGAAATCGAGGGTGGCGGTGGCGCGGGAGAGTTTGACGGCGCGGGTGGCGGCGGATTCATCCTGCGGCGTTTCGGTGGCGACGCCATTGGCGAGGTCGTCGAGGACTTTCAGAATGAGAGACGGGCCGAGGGCGGCGAGGCGGTCGTGGAGTTCGCCGGCGGTTTCGGTGGGACCGATGGGGGTGGGTTGGAGGGCGAGAATGGCGCCGGCGTCCATGCGGTCGGCGAGTCGGATGACGGCGTTGCCGGTGCGGGTATCGCCGGCGAGGATGGCGGCGTGGATGGGGGCGGCGCCGCGGTGGCGGGGGAGGAGCGAGGCGTGGAGATTCAGTGCGCCAAGGCGCGGGCGATGGAGGATGGGCGCGGCGATTTTCTGGCCGAAGGCGATCACGACGAGGGCGTCGGCGTCGGGGAGATCTTCGGCGTTGATGTCGGCGGTGCGGAGGAGGGGCAGATCGAGTTCAAGGGCGCGCTGGGCGATGGGGGTGGGGGCGAGCTTGCGGCCGCGACCGGCGGGTCGGTCGGGCTGGGTGACGACCCGTGCGACGCGGTGTCCGGCGGCGACGAGGGCGTCGAGGGTGGGACGGCCGAACTCGCCGGCGCCGGCGAAGAGGATTGTCAGGGGTTGCGGAGGCATGGTGGGGTGGGGGACGGCGGGGGGGTCATCGCTTGGCCCGGGGTTTGGCCGGGGTCTTGGCGGGGGATTTCTTGGGCGGCGGGGGGGCGGGGTGTTCGGCGGCGTATTGGGATTCGAGGTCGCGGAGGAGGCGGCGGTTGGCGAGTTTGGCGACGGGTCCCATGCGGTCGGTGATGAGGATGCCGTTGAGGTGGTCGAACTCGTGTTGCCAGATGCGGGCGATGTAGCCGGATTCGGTGAGATCGACGGGTTGATTGTCGAGGTCGCGGGCCTGAAGGCGGATGGTCTTGGCGCGGGTGACGGAGACATTGAGCTTGGGAATGCTGAGGCAGCCCTCATCGTCGTCTTCGGAAGCCTCGGCGTCGGTGAGGAGGGGATTGACGTAGACGCGGTCGTCGCCGGGTTCGCCGGTGGGGTTCATGACGAAAAGTCGGACGTTGAGGGCGACCTGGGGCGCGGCGAGGCCGACGCCGCGGTGTTCGCGCATGAGCTCGAGCATCCTGGCGGCGAGTTGACGGAGCGATTCGCCGAAAGTTTCGACGGGCGCGGAGGCTTTCTGGAGGCGCGGGTCGGGGTAGAGGATGATGTGGAGGTTCTCGTGCATGGGGGGGGAGCAGTTGGTAGTTGATAGTTGGCAGAGCGGAAAAAAGTTGGCTCCTTTAGGGTCGCGTACGGTCGCGGCTCGTTGGGACTGTGGGCAGTTGTCAGTTGTCAGTTGTCGGTAGGGAAAAAACCGCTTCCTTGCGGGCGGGGGTTGTTGAGGATGCGCTCGCCCCTCGGGGTCGGCGCGGGCCGGAAGGGGGGGGCGTGGGCATGGGGGTAGGGTAGTGGGATTTGTTGACAGGTTCAACGGGTTGCGGTCTACTGTCGGGGGTATTCATGAGGTCAAGAGAGGCGCCGGGCGGCGGTTCGATCGCGGGTCGCCGGGACGGTGAGGCCCGCACGGGCCGGACGGAGGCGGGGCGGCCTTTCGTTCCATCGCAGCGACCGGCGCCGAGGCCGCATAACGAGGCAGGACGACAGTGGCACAGATTCCGCAAGGGTATCAGGACGTTCCCGAGGAGAGTCGGAAAAAGGCGCAGGTCTTTTTCAAGCGCGCCGAGACGGTGGCGGGGACGGGGAATTACGAATACGCGATCGAAATGTATCTGCAGGGGTTGAACCTGGACCCCGACGCGGTCGAGGCGCACCAGTCGATGCGGGACATTTCGCTGAAGCGCAGGGCGAGCGGGGGCAAATCGGTGGGGTTCCTGGAGTCGATGAAGCTCAAGCGCGGGAACAAGGACGACCGGCAGGCGATGCTCAATGCCGAGAAGCTCTTGGCGTATGAGCCGGGGAACACCGATTACATGGTTTCGCTGATCCAGAGCGCGTATCGGGCTGGATTTTACGACACGGTGATGTGGGTGGGGCCGATTTTGCTGCGGGCGAACGCCGATTCGGTGAAGCCGGCGCCGGATTTCCAGAAGTTCATGATCCTGAAGGATATTTACAAGGAATTGCGGCAGTGGAAGCGGGCGACGGAGGCGGCGCAGCAGGCGGTGATGCTGCGTCCCGATGACATGGACCTGACGACGGAGCTTAAGAACCTGGGCGCGCAGGACACGATGGACTCGGGGAAATACACCGAGGGGGGGAGCTTCCGTTCGTCGATGCGGGATGCCAAGTACCAGGAGGATTTGCTGGAGGATGAGAAGGATGTGCGCAGTTTGGACTTCCTGTCGCGGGCGATAGTGCAGGCCGAGGAGGAATATGCGACCGATCCGACGAAGATCGGGAAGCTGGTCGATGCGCTGCTCAAGACCGAGAAAAAGGAGCACGAGGACCGGGCGATCGAGCTGCTCATGAAGGAGTATGAAACGAGCAAGCAGTTCCGGTGGCGGCTGGCGGTGGGGCGGGTGCGGCTGACGCAGCTCAACCGCGAGGACCGGATTCGACGTGCGGAGGTTGCGGCGGATCCGCAGGATGAGGACCTTCGGAACGACTACCGCGAGTTCCTGAAAAAGCGGCTGGAGGAGGAACTCACGGAGTTTTCGCTGGCGGCGGAGAATTATCCGACGGACATGAACTTCCGCTATGAGCAGGGGCGTCGGCTGTTCGCATTGGAGCGTCACAACGACGCGATCCCGATTTTGCAGCAGTCGCGCAACGATCCGAAGCATCGCATCAACGCCGGGATTTACCTGGGGCGGGCGTTTCTGGAGTCGGGGTTCGTTGAGGAGGCGGTGGACACGCTGCGGCAGTGTCTGGAGGAGTACCAGATCAAGGGGGATGACAAGTCCAAGGATGTTTACTACTGGTACGCGCGGGCGCTGGAGGCCAAGAGCGATTTGGCGACGGCGGTGAAGGCGTACAGCCAGGTGGCGCAGTGGGACTTCAATTTCCGGGATGTGCAAAGCCGGATCAAGCGGTTGCGG
>JBBSAF010000245.1:0-4432 GCA_038252525.1 Tepidisphaerales bacterium | reverse complement strand
GAATTGGCGCTTTTCAGGCTCGGATCCAAACTCATCGCAACACCTCAAAAAGTTCGTGTCTAGGCTTCTCCCCGCGCCCGCGAGCGCAAGGGGGGCGAATCATAAGCCCTCCACCCCCGATACGCAATATCCCGTCCCCAGCGGCGCGCCATCGCCTTGTCGCATCCCCTCCCCCCGCTTGACGATGGGGGGAGCGACCGATAGAACCTGCGACCTTGGCGCTGTTTTCGCCCGTCCCCCTGCCGGACGCCGAACCGGCCCTTGCCCGGCGAATGCCATGTGGATCTCCTTTGTCGCACAAATCGACCGCCCCCTGGTTCGCGGATGGGTCTTCGACCGCCTCGGAATCCATCCGAGCGTCATCGCCAACCTCATTTATGGCATCGTTCTGGCCGCAGTGATCTTCGCCCCGTTGGTCTCCCTGGTGGCGATGCTCTTCATCTGGTGGGAACGCAAGGCCGCCGGACGCATCCAAAGCCGTCCCGGACCCAACCGCGTCGGTCCCATCGGGCTGTTCCAGTCGGCCGCCGACGGCATCAAACTCGTCCTCAAGGAGGACCTGATCCCCGACAAGGCCGACCGCACGCTTTTTCGCCTCGCGCCGTATCTCGCGTTCGTGCCGGTGTTTGTGGCGTTCATGGCGTTGCCCTTCGCGCCGGATTTCACGTTCGAGCCGCGCCTCGACGCCGGGGTCTTCTGGATTCTCGCCGTCCTCAGCGTCGAAGTGATGGGCGTCATCCTCGCCGGCTGGGCCAGCAACAACAAATGGTCCATCTACGGCGCCATGCGCGAGGCCTGCCAGATGGTCAGTTACGAAATCCCCCTGGGCATCTCGATCATCGTCGCCATCATGGCCGCCGGAACCCTCAATTTGGTCCAGTTGGGATTGATCCAGGGCGGGGGGATCTGGACGTGGCTGGTTTTCCAGAACCCCTTTGTTTTCATGGCTTTCGGCGCGTATTTCGTCGCCAGCCTCGCCAGCAACAAACGCGCTCCCTTCGACCTGCCGGAATCCGAATCGGAACTCGTCGCCGGATTCCACACCGAATACTCCGGCATCCGATTCTCGTTCTTCTTTTTCGCCGAATACGCCGCGATGTTCATCATCGCCTGCCTGCAAACCGCCTTGTTTCTGGGGGCGTGGCATGACCCGTTCGGCATCGTCGGATATTGGCACGCCAAGTGGATGGCCGACCCGCGGGCCAACGGCTTGGCGCTATTCGGCCTCAACTGCGTCGGCGCCGCGATCTTCCTGTCCAAGGCCTTGGTGATCGTCTTCGTGCAAATGTGGATTCGCTGGACCCTCCCCCGACCGCGCATCGACCAAGTGCTGTACGCCTGCATCAAGGTCTTGCTCCCCTTCGCGTGTGCCCTGCTCCTGGGGGCGGCGATCTGGCAACTGCTCATTCCCAACGTCCCCGGCGTGCCGTGGGTGGACTACGACCCGATGTCATGGTCGGTCTACCAAGCCAACGGCGCCCAATTGGGGCTGGTCGTCCAATCCCTGCTTGCGGCGATCGGGGTCGGATTGGTTCTGATGGTGGTCGGCTGGGTGAGCTATGCCTTTGTGACCGGACGCAATCTCAAACAGCGCCTGACCGATCCCGATCCGATCCCCGATCCGAAGGCGGTGGCGGCGTCATGACCACGATCCTAGCCGAAATCCCCGGCGCGGCGGTGGCGCAAACCGTTCTTTTTTATATACTTGCAGCCGTCACCGGCGCCTCGGCGCTGGGATTGGTCGTCACCCGCAACATCGTCCGCTCGGCGGTTTGTTTGCTGCTGACGCTCTTGGGGGTCGCGGGATTGTATTTCCTTTTGCACGCGGAGTTTCTGGCGGCGGTGCAACTGGTGGTTTACGCCGGAGGAACGCTGATTTTGATCGTGTTCGGCGTAATGCTCACGAGCAAGTCGCCGTTCAGCCGATTCGAGCCGAAAAAGGCCGAGGTGGTCATCGCGGTTCTGGTTTCGCTGGTGCTGTTGACCTCGCTGGTGGTCGCCATCCTGCGAACCTTCGGCGGCGACGGGACCGGGCCGGAGGAGCCGCAGTCGATCCTGGCCCTCGGGCAGGCGCTGCTGGGGGACTACCTGGCGCCGTTCGAGCTGGCGAGCGTGCTCCTGCTGGTGGTGATGATCGGAGCGGCGTATTTGGCGAAGGGTCGCCGGCGGGAATCGCCGCCGCCAGCGCCGAAGCGAGATGACCTGTCGGCCGCGGCGCGGCGCTGGTCGTAGGACGCCGGCGTGGTTGCTTCGGATGAAGTCGCGATCCTTCCTGCTTGGCGGCGTGAGTGTTTCGGTTTGATGAACGAATAAAAGCGTGTCGGCCATGATTTCCCTGCAACACTATCTCATCCTCGCGGCCTTTTTGTTCGTCTGTGGATTGGCGTGCATGTTGGTCAAACGCAACGCCATCGGGATTTTGATGGGCGTGGAACTGGTACTGAACGCCGCCAATGTCAATCTGGTGGCGTTCAATCATTTCCGGTGGTCGGGCGCGGGCGGTTCGGCGCTGTTGGCGGGGCAGGTGTTCGCCATTTTCGTGATCGTTCTGGCGGCGGCGGAGGCGGCGGTGGCGCTGGCGATCTTCCTGAACTTTTATAACAACTTCTCGACCATCGATGTCGAGCGCGGCGCCACGTTGAAAGGATGACCGGATGATCGCCGCGACGAAATGTCGCGGTCGTTCGGATCGCAAGAATCCATCATGCCCACTCCCGCACTGTTGCTATTGATCGCCACGTTGACGCCGCTGGCGTCGTTCGCGCTGCTGGTGTTCGTCGGCAAGCGATTGGGCCGACCGCTGGCCGGCTTGGTCGCCACGTTCGCCATCGGGGCGAGCTTCGCGCTGTCGATCGTGGCGATGATCCTGTGGCTGTACGGCGGGGCGTATCCCGGCGGGGTCGAGTGGGGGTTCAACAAAGGCCCGATCAATCTGCCGCTCAAATGGATTCCCATCGGCTTCGGGCTGAACCAGGACCATCCGGGCTATTTGGACATCGGGCTTTACATCGACAGCCTGACGGTGGCGATGTTCGGGATGGTGACGCTGGTATCGACGGTGGTCCATGTCTTCAGCATGGGGTACATGGCCGAGGACAAACGGTACGCGCGGTTTTTCACCTACTTGGGGCTGTTTTGTTTTTCGATGCTGGGGCTGGTGCTGGGCGGGACGCTGCTGCAACTGTTCATCTTCTGGGAACTGGTGGGACTGTGCAGTTATTTGCTGATCGGGTTCTGGTATGAGAAGAAAAGCGCGTCCAACGCCGCGATCAAGGCGTTCGTGACCAACCGGATCGGCGACTTCGGGTTTTTGATCGGGTTCGGTATTTTGTTCTACCACTTGGGGAACGTCAGTTTGCCGCACCTATGGGTGGCGTTGGGGTCGGCGGGGCAGGGGGGCGGGATCGAGCTGTCCAACGGGGTGATGTTCAGCGGGGGATTGCTGACGATCACCGGGATCGGGCTGTTCTTCGGGGCGGTGGGCAAGAGCGCCCAGTTCCCGCTGCATGTTTGGCTGCCGGATGCGATGGAAGGTCCGACGCCGGTCAGCGCCCTGATCCACGCGGCGACGATGGTGGCGGCGGGGGTGTACCTGGTGGGGCGGATCTTCCCGATCCTGACGCCGGACGCGAAATTGTTCATCGCCATCATCGGATGCATCACGCTGACGATGGCGGCGTTGATCGCGGTGGCCCAGAGCGACATCAAAAAGGTTCTGGCGTATTCGACGCTCTCGCAACTGGGGTACATGATCCTGGCGATGGGGATCGGCAGTTGGGTGGGGGGGCTGTTCCACCTCCTTACCCACGCTTTTTTCAAGGCGTTGCTGTTCCTGGGTTCCGGCAGCGTGATCCACGCGGCCCATCATGAGCAGGAGATGGGGGAGTATGGCGGGCTGTGGCGGAAGATTCCGGTGACGGCGGCGACGTTCGCCATCGCGGTGCTGGCGATCGCGGGGACGCCGTTTTTCTCGGGGTATTATTCCAAGGACCTCATCCTGGCCCACGCCGGGGCGTTTTCGACGTATGTGACGCGGTTCGGCGGGGGATCGAAGTGGTATTGGGCGTTTTTCCTGCTGCCGACGGTGGTGGCGTATGTGACGGCGTTTTACATGACGCGGTGCTGGATGCTGACGTTCTGGGGCAAGCCGCGGAACCACCATTTGCATGAACATGCCCGCGAGACGCCGGTGTTGTATGTGCCGTTGATCGTGCTGGGGGTTTTGGCGGTCGTCAGCGGCAACTGGTTGGGGATCAAGGACTTGCTGAAGGCGTCGATCCACGAGTCGCAGGTCTATTGTCAGGCGTTGGCCAATGAGGAGCACTCGGCGGGGAAGTTCGCGGGGTTCGCGACGGCTTGGCCGGCGGACGAGGCGGGGAAGGGGGAGGCTCCGATGCGGAACGGGGCCGGGGACGAGGCGGCGCCGATCGCG
>JBBSAF010000244.1:0-4501 GCA_038252525.1 Tepidisphaerales bacterium | reverse complement strand
CTCTTCGGCGCCGTCGAGCAATCCCGCCACCGACATTTGCAGCATGGGATGCACCGCGTCCGGCGCGATCTGGGCCAGCGGTTCGAGCACGAATCGGCGGCGGTGCATCAACGGATGGGGGATGATGAGGCTCTCGCTCGACAGGATGCGGTCGCCGTACAGCAATAGGTCGATGTCGATGGGGCGCGGCTCCCACTTGGTCCGGCGAACCCGCCCCAGATCGCGCTCGATCTGCAATAAGAGGTGCATCAGCGGATGCGGCGCCAAGGTGGTCTCGATCCGCGCCGCGGCGTTGAGGAACATCGGCGAACCCTGCGGCCCCCCCACCGGCGGGGTCTCGATCAGGCTCGACAGCGCCCCCAATCGCACCCCATCGCTCCGCGACAGCCGCGCGACGGCCGAATAGATCGCCGCCGCCCGGTCACCGAGATTGGCCCCCAGGGCCACGTACGCCGTCACGCTTTGGGATGAGTTGGGCATGGCGATCATCATAATCAACCCGCGCCCGCAAGGGAGGGGGCAACCCGTCGCGGCAACCCCGTCGCGGTTTGCGTTGCCGCGCGGCCACCGATAGACTTCCGCCCATGAAAGCGGAACGTCGCCACGAGTTGAAAACCAATGAATTGGCCAAGGGCCTCGAGCGCCTGCCGGAATTGGGCAAGCGCTACGGCGGGGTCGCCCTGCTGGCGGTCGTAGTCATCGCCCTGGCGATCGTGCTGATCCGCCACCGCATCAACAGCCAGCGCCAGGCGCAACTCGTGGCCGAACAGAATCTCGCGTCGGCCTATTACCTGGTCGACGCCCTTCGCAATCCCGATCTCATGCGGATCAGCGGCGCCGAGCAGCTTGCCATCGAGCGTCGCCAGGAGGTTGATGCCGCCCGTCAGGCGATTTTGGCCGTCCTGCAAGGCACCGAGGACAAATCGGTCCTCGCATCGGCCTTGGTCGCCCAGGGGGATCTCAACTGGCTGATCGCCAACCTTCCGGCGATCCCCGCGGCCACCACACAGCCTTCGCTGCAACTGGACATCACCCCCGCAGACGCCACCGAGCAGGCCCGCAATTCGTATCAAGAGGTGCTGAAAAGTTATCCCGACCGGATGCTTCCGGTGATGGCCGCCCGGTTCGGCTTGGCCGGCATCGCCGAGAACGAAGGGCAATGGGAGGCCGCCCGCCGGGCCTATGAGGCCGTCCAACAGGACGAGCGGGCGCCGGTGGCGCTCAAGACTCTGGCCAGCATGAGATTGACGCTGCTCAACACCATCCAGCAGCCGCTGTATTTGGCGGATGTCCGCCCGGTCCCCGCGAGCACGGCTCCGGCGACGACGGCTCCGGCGACCACGGCGCCGATGGTGTTGGCTCCGGCGACCACGGCGCCGATGGTGTTGGCTCCGGCGACCACGGCGCCCTCGACGCAGCCTTGAGCGGAATGACGGGACGCGAGGAGGCTTCGGCCGAGGCGCCGGCGCCAGGAAACGCTTTCCCCCATGGCCGATCAACCCATCGAACCCGACATCGAACCCGACGGCGACGACGCGGACGACGCCGATTCCCCCGCGTCGGCGGACGTGCGCCATTTCCAATGGCGGGTCTCCAAGAACCTCACCCGGCGGGTCGATCAATACTTGGTCGACCGCGTCGGCTACCTCTCCCGCGCCGGCGTCCAGCGGCTCATCGACGAGGGGCTGGTCAAGGTCAATGGCCGCGTGGTGAAGGCGTCATATCACCCGCGCGAGAACGACCAGGTCGAGATGGTCGCCCCCCCCGAGCCGGTCAACGAGCTGGTTCCCGAGCCGATTCCCCTCGACATCATCTATGAGGATGAGCATTTCCTGGCCCTCAAC
Organism: Tepidisphaerales bacterium; assembly: GCA_038252525.1. Classification (GTDB taxonomy): domain Bacteria; phylum Planctomycetota; class Phycisphaerae; order Tepidisphaerales; family Tepidisphaeraceae; genus JBBSAF01. Next base: position 2,657 of record JBBSAF010000244.1, on the reverse strand, counting down.
AAACAGGCCGATTTGATCGTCCACCCGGCGCGAGGGCGCTGGACCGGCACGCTGGTCAACGGGCTGGTGTACTACGGCAAGAAATGGTCCGCCCTCAACGGCGATTGGCGCCCCGGCATCCTCCATCGCCTCGATCGCAACACCACCGGCATCATGCTGGTGGCCAAGAGCGACGAGGCCCATTGGCGCATCGCCCGGCAGTTCGAGAACCGCACCATCCAGAAAAATTACATGGCCATCGTCCACGGCGTGCCGGAATTGCTGTCGGATGTGATCGACCTGCCCATCGGCCACGACCGTTACATGCGCGAGAGGATGGCGGTCCGCAAGATCTCCAACGGCGCCCGCGAGGCCACGACGCTCTATGAAATCCAGGAGACCTTCCAAGCCGCCGCCCCCGACACCCTCGGCCAGAGCGCCTTCCCGGCCGACCGGAGGCTCCAGCCGCCGCCACAGCGGTTTTCATTGGTCAAACTGACGCCCAAGACCGGACGAACCCACCAGTTGCGCGTGCACATGTCCCACCGCGGTTTCCCGATGGTCGGCGACACCCTGTACGGCGGGCGTCCCTTCATCCACGGCGATTTCCGCTTCGAGCGACAGGCCTTGCACGCCTATCAAATCACCTTCGTCCACCCGGTGACGTTGGAAAATATGACCCTCCAAGCCCCCTTGCCGGCGGATTTCACGGAACTCATGCGGATTTTGCGCGACAAGCCGGTGACCGAATGACCCTCGCCGGGGTATAATGATCGTTGGGGTTGATGACGAAACGGGATTGCCATGACGATGAATCATCTGTTGGCGTTGGGTTGGCCGGGTCCGTTCGAGATGCTTCTCATCCTCGGATTGGGTTTGCTGATCTTCGGCAAACGATTGCCCGAGGTGGGGCGCAGCATGGGCAAGACCATCATCGAGTTCAAGAAGGGCATGCGCGAGGTCGAGGATGAGATGCACCAGGTCGACGCCCCGGCCAAGCCCAGGGAGATCGACGCCAAGCCGGCGCCCAAGTTCGATCCCTATACCGGCAAGCCGCTGGCCGGGGTCAGGACCAATGACGACTCGACCACGACCGACGTTTGACCGCGGGGGCGGATCGGAGTTCCCATGCGACCAATGACACTGGCGTTGGCGGTGGCATTCGCCCTGTTCACCGGCATCGCGCGGGCGGAAACCTCGCCACACGCCGCGCTGCGCCTGAAACTGCCCGAGGTTCGATTCGACAGCACCCCGCTGGTCGAGGCCATCGCCTTCCTCCGCGATGTTTCCGACACCAACGTGCACGTGAACTGGGCGGTTCTCGAGGCCGCCGGCATCGACCGCCATTCGCCGGTGACGGTGAATGTCGCGGGGGTGACGCTGGGCAAGGTTCTGTCGCTGATCCTGGCCAATGCCGCCGGGCCGGACCAGTTGACGTTTTTCGTCGACCGCAATGTCTTGGAAATCACCACCGCCGCCGCCGCCGACCAGCGGCTGGTGACGCGGGTTTATCCGGTGGACGATCTACTCCTGGAGATCCCCGATTTCGTCGGCCCGAGCTTCGACCTGTCGGCCCAGACCTCCAACAGCGCCAATGGCAATGGCAAGGGTGGCGGCGGCAATTCCGGCAACAGCGGGTTGTTCTCCAACCAAAACGCCCAAAGCGGCGGCGGCGCCGACGCCAATCGCGCGACCGAGATGGAGCGTGCCCAGGCGCTGATCGACCTCATCACCCAAACCATCCGTCCGGAGATTTGGAAGGTCAACGGCGGGACCGCGGCGATCCGCTATTTCCGCGGCTTCCTCATCATCACCGCCCCTCCGTCGGTCCACGAGGCCATCGGCGGCTAACCCAATAAATGTACCTGTCCCCTTTACTTTCGACCCTTAAAGGGGACAGGTGTGCTCTGTCTCGACCCTCGGAAATCCAACACGACACGGCGACCTCTTCGGTTTTTTCCCTGCGTTTAGGGCGGTCCTCGGCGTGCGGTCCGGTCAAAAAGAGTCTTTGGACGAGGGTCGAGACAGAGCAGGACAGGTGCCTTTATTTACGCACCCTGCGGATGCCCAATTCGTGATAACCGTTCCCGTTTTCGCCCGGCTTGGCGGTCGCCTTCACCCGTTGCGTCTGGGGAGCACATCCGGTTCGTTGAGCTTGACCATTCGCACCCGTCGTCCGCCGCGGTCGTAGGCGACACTGTTCATGTACGCCTCGATAAGCAGGATCCCCCGACCGCTGCATTTCTCGATGTTTTCATCCGCCGTCGGGTCCGGGACTCCTTGGCGGTCGAAACCCGTCCCCTCGTCCTCGATGAAGATCTCCGCCCGCTCAGGGGTGATCCGCCACGCCAGATGGACCGATTTCGATGGATCGAGGCGGTTGCCGTGCTTGATGGCGTTGATCATCGCCTCCTCCAACGCCAGTTTGATGGCGAAGGCGCACTGGCTGTTATAGCCGGCGCGGACGGCGGATTCGACGATTTTTTTTTGGATTTCCCGGCTGGCCGAGAAGTCCGAGGCGATGGTGAGGCGCTCGAGCGGTGGGTTGCCCGTCTGGGACTTGGGGGCGGAGGCGCCGCCGGCGGCGGCGGGCCGGCGTTTGCGGCGGTCATCCTCGTTGGCGCCCGTCATGCCCATCGGCAACCGTCCGTACAGCGTGGTTCACTGCGTGAAACTCG
>JBBSAF010000243.1:0-4504 GCA_038252525.1 Tepidisphaerales bacterium | reverse complement strand
TTGCGTGACCATCGCCTGCCTGGTGACGCTCTACAGCCTGGCGCAGTGGCCCAACCTGGTGACCGCCAGCAACGATCCGGCCAACAGCCTGACGATCGCGCGGGCGGCGTCGAGTCCCAAGACGTTGAAAATCATGTTCATCATCGCCATCATCGGGATGCCGCTGGTGTTGACGTACACCACGGTGGTCTATTGGACCTTCCGACGCCGCGTGCAGATCGAACCACATAGTTATTGATGACCGACTCGACGCCTCCATCCCGCCCGCCCCGCCGGTTGTTCACGACGATCCTCACCGGCTTGGCGGGCGGGGGCGTGGCGGCGTATGGGGTGGCGCATCGGGCCGACATCGCCCCGCCGGGGTGGCGGCCGCTGCTCTGGCTGGGCCTCGGCGTTCTCGGCGCCGTCGCGGTCGTGTCGGTGGCCATCGCGGTGGGCAATCGGATCGACGGTTGGCGAAGGTGATCGCCCCATCGCCCGATCTTCCCTCCCCGCGCCGTTGGCGGATCGCCTTCGCGGTCGTGATCGCCATCGCCATCGCGCTGCGGTTCCTCCGCTGGATGCATGCCCGCGATCTGTGGCTGGATGAGTTGTTGTTGTCGATGAATGTGCTGGGCCGATCCCTGGGCGGGATGTTCAGCCCCTTGGATTACGGGCAGGGCGCCCCGGTCGGTTTCTTGACGCTTCAGAAACTCGCCGTGATGGCCTTCGGCGACGGCGAACGCGCCCAGCGTCTGATTCCGTTGGGCGCGGCCATCGGCTCGATCCTCCTGTTCGCGGCGATCGCCCGGCGGATGCTCAAACCCCTGTTCGCCCTGGGCGCGATGATCCTGTTCGCCACGGCCGAACCGCTGATTTATTACGCCAACGAGGCCAAGCAGTACGGCGTGGATGTGCTGGTCGCGCTGGGCGCGGTGTGGCTGGCGCTGCGGCTGCTGGAGAATCCCTCCCCTCGACGACGGCGGGCCTTCCTGGTCGCCATCCCCCCCGCCCTCTTCCTCTCCCATCCCGCCGTCTTCCCCCTCGCCGGCGCCTGCGCGATTTTTATCTGGCGGGGGCGAGGCGCCCAATGCGGTCAATTCAAGGAACCTCGCCTTCCGTCGCGGGGCCGCCTCGGCCCCATCCCCGTGACGCCCCCGGGCGAAAGCGGGTTTGGAGGTTGTGAAAGCCGCGCTTCGCGCGCCCATCCCACTTGCATTCGCTCCACACATGCCGAAAAAAACGGGACCGAGGCGGCCCCGCGACCCCAATGCCGGCTTGCGTCTCCCCCGTTACCTTTGTTGAATCGTCACGGTGAGAGCATTGGGCGAGGCGCCTCCGCGACAGGGGAGGAGCCCGGTATGCAAACAGGCTTTCCTTCGTCTTCAACGAGCCGCGACCGCGAGGGAGCGGTTGCCCCCCCGACAACCGCCGCGTGGCAAGGGGCGGGCATTCTCCTCCTCGCTTTCGCGGCCAATCACCTGCTGTTCCTGCGATCCCTCGCCGCGTCTCCATCCCTGAACGACTACTGGCGAGGCGCCTTCATGCCGCGCGATTTCTCGGCCATCGGGTGGTTGGCCCGCAGCCTGTATGCCCCCTTCACCCATCCCAACAATCTCTGGTTGGTGTGGCCCGCCGTCGCCCCGGTCGCGGCGATGTTGGCCGCGCTGGGACTGCTGGCGTGGCGACGGCGCGGGATGGGAGGGCTGATGGTCGCCCCCATCGCACTGGCGCTGTTGGCCGCGATGATGGGGAAATATCCCTTCGCCGACCGGCTGATCCTGTGGATCGTCCCAGCGCTGATCCTGCTGATGGCCGCCGGCGCCGAGTGGCTCGCGGGTCGCGTTTCCCGACCGGTCGCATTGGCGTTGGGCTTGGCGATTCTCCTGCCCAACATCGGGCGCGCCGCGCGATTCGCGCTGTTTCCGCCGGGGCGCGAGGAAGTCACCCCCCTGCTCGCCCATATCGCCGCGAATCGCCAATCCGGCGACACGCTCTACGCCTATCACGCAGCCAATGCCGCCTTCGCTTACTACGGCCCGCGATATGGACTGGCGGACATCGCCTACATCGAGGGCCGGCGCGATTTGTCGGATTCCGCCGGGGTCTTCGACGCCGACGTTCGACGGCTCGTCGGCCACCAGCGGGTTTGGATTCTTTTGGATCACCAGCTCGCCGACGCCGCCGGACAACGCGAATGGCCGATCCTGCTCAACGCCCTTGATCGGCTCGGCCATCCCATCGCCCGACCCCGATCGACCCCCGGCGCCCAACTGTGGCTCTACGATTTGTCGCCCGCGCCCGAATAATCGCCATTCACCGCCCCCGCGATCACCCGAACCGCCCGGTCACGTAGTCCTCGGTCTCCTTGAGGTGCGGGTTCTCGAAGATGGCGATCGTCGGGCCGTATTCGACCAATCGCCCCAGGTACATGAACGCGGTGAAGTCGCTGACGCGGGCGGCCTGCTGCATCGAGTGGGTGACGATGATGATGGTGTAACGTCCCTTGAGCTCCCACATCAGGTCCTCGACCTTGCCGGTGGCGATGGGGTCCAGGGCGCTGCACGGCTCGTCCATCAGCAGCACCTCCGGGTCGGCGGCGATGGCGCGGGCGATGCACAGGCGCTGCTGCTGGCCGCCGGACAGCCCCAAGGCGCTGCCGTGGAGGCGGTCCTTGACCTCATCCCACAAAGCCGCCCCGCGGAGGGATTTCTCGCACGCCTTCATCAACTCGGTCTTGTCGCGCTGCCCATTGATTCGCAGGCTGTACACGACGTTCTCGAAGATCGACATGGGGAACGGGTTGGACTTCTGGAAGACCATGCCCACGCGCTTGCGAAGGCGGATGACATCCACGCGGCGGTCGTAAATGGACTCGCCGCCGAGACGCATGTCCCCCTCGATCCGCACCCCGTCGATGAGATCGTTGAGGCGGTTCATGCTTCGCAGCAGCGTGCTCTTGCCGCAGCCGCTGGGACCGACCATGGCCGTCACCTTGCCCGCGGGGATCGCCATGGTCACGTCATACAGCGCCTGGGCGGCGCCATAGAACAGCCGGAAGTTCTCGGCCGAGAAGATCGCCTTCTCGAGCCCGAGCTCCTCGTGGGTCTCGGTTCGCAGGCTGCGCCCGATCTTGATCGAATCGAGCACCGAGGCCTTTTTGTCGCCCGTCGCCATCGGCTCGGTCACGGCCCGTTTGATCGTCGCCCCGCCGGCACGCCGGGTCGCCGGCGCCTCCGGCGCGTACCCATCGACCGGACCGGGGACCGCCGCATCGTGGGTCTTGTCTTCCATACGCCCTCTCGCCACCTTGGTGTTCATCATATCAGCACATCCTCCGCTCACCCACGCTCCCGGCTCGTTTTTCCCACCGCCGGCAACCGCCGACCCCATGCGCCGCTCCCGCGCGCCGGCGCCTCGTTTTTCCCTTCCTTCTGCCTACTGCCAACTGCCTTCCGCCTACTTTCTTCCTCTCGCCACATACCGGATCATGAGATTCAGCACGAAAATCAGCGCGATCAGCACCAGGATCCCCGCCCACGCCAACTGTTTCTGCGCCAGGTACGGACCGGTGGCGTATTTGTAGATTTCCACCGTCAGACTCGGGAACGGCTGATTGGGATTGGTCGTGAGCAGCCGGCTGCCCAAGGCCGTGAACAGCAGCGGCGCGGTCTCGCCGGCGACTCGGGCGATGGCCAGCATGATCCCGGTGATGACCGACCCGGTGGCCGCCGGGAGCACCACCTTCAGGATGGTGCGGGCTTGGGTGGCGCCCAGGGCGATCGACGCCTCCCGGTAGCTGTCGGGCACCAGGCGCAGCATCTCCTCGGTCGTGCGGGCCACGATGGGGATCATGATGAACGCCAAAGCCAGCGCTCCGGCCCATCCGTTGAACCCGCCGAGCGGCACCACGAGCAATTCATAACCCAATATGCCCACCACGATGCTCGGCACCCCCGCCAACACATCGGAGATGAACCGCACCGGCGTCGCCAGTTTGGAGTTTCCGGCGTATTCCGAGAGGTAGATCCCGGCCCCCATCCCCAGGGGGATCCCCGCAGCGGCGGCCAATCCGATCAACACCAGCGTCCCGACCAGCGCATGGCGCAGCCCGCCCGGATTGGATGGATCGCCGGTCGGGTCGGTCGTGAACAGCGACCAGCTTAAATGCGTGACCCCCAGCGTCACCAGATAGCCGATGACCAGCAAGAGAATGAGGAGGATGATCGCCGTGAACACCACGCACATCGCCATGGCGAGCTTGCTGACGATGCGGGTGACGGACTGGTGGAGGGTGGGGGACATGGGGAGTGGTTGTGGGTTGTGAGTTGGTTGTAAGTTGTAGGTTGTAGGTTGTGAGTTGCGAGTTGTGTGTTGCGAGTTGCGAGTTGTGAGTTGTGAGTTGTGAGTGGAAACGCCTCGGTTTTTTCTGCCTTCTGCCTACTGCCTACTGCCTACTGCCTTCTGCCTTCTGCCTACTGCCTTCTGCCTTCTGCCTTCTGCCAACTGGCAACTACTTCCGTCC
>JBBSAF010000242.1:0-4519 GCA_038252525.1 Tepidisphaerales bacterium | reverse complement strand
ATCAGCAAGGGTGATGCGGCGGGCCTTGAGACCCGTGGCGTTTGACGATTGAAACAGCGCGGCGACGGAGCGATCCGTCGCCGCGCTGGCGTTGGAGGGATGGGGAGGAAGTTGCGGGTTGCGAGTTGTCGGTTGCGGGTGGGGACGGAAAGCGTTTTTGTCTTCTCCGCCTACCTTCCTTCCGCCTACCGCCTACTGATTCGAGTTGCGGGTTGCGAGTTGCGAGTTGCGGGTGGGGAGGGAAGGCGTTTTTTGTCTTCTCCGCCTACCTTCCTTCCGCCGACTGCCTGCGGGTTTGGGATGCGGGTCGTCGGGGGGGATCGGGGCGGGCTATGATGGGGAATGGCGATTCCTTGGGAGCTTCGGGTGGATTATTCGCTGTCGGCGCTGGATGAGGCCGACGCGACGGACGATCCCATCGCGCAATTCGACGCTTGGTTCAAGGCGGCATTGGCGGCCGATGTGCCCGAACCCAATGCCATGGCGCTGGCGACGGCCGATGCGTCGGGGGCGCCGTCGGTGCGGATGGTGTTGCTGAAGGATTACGACAGGCGGGGATTCACGTTTTTCACCAATCTTGATGGCCGCAAGGGCGCGGAGTTGGCGGCCAACCCGCGGGCGGCGGCGGTGCTGCATTGGCAGCCGCTGCAACGGCAGGTGCGAATCGAGGCGGGCGTGGAGGCGGTGGAACGGGCCGAGGCCGCGGCGTATTTCCGGTCGCGGCCGGTCGAGGCGCGGCTGGGGGCGTGGGCGTCGAACCAAAGCCGGGTCATTTCATCGCGGGCGGAATTGGAGCGCCGGTACGAGGACGTGCGGGAACGGTTCGGGGAGTGCGAGATCCCGCTGCCGGACCATTGGGGCGGGTATCGGCTGGTTCCGTCGAGTGTGGAGTTCTGGCAGGGCCGGCCGGGACGGCTGCACGACCGGCTGAGGTATCGGAGGCATGGCGAGGGGTGGATTCGGGAGCGTCTGGCGCCGTGAGGGGCGCCCGGGACCGGGCGACTCGGGGCCGCGATCGTGCCCGGTTATTTCACCGGGACTTGCGGTAACTGGGCCCGAGACGATTCGAACGTCCGACCTCGTCCTTATCAGGGACGCGCTCTAACCAACTGAGCTACGAGCCCGCAATGGGAGGGGTATTTTATGGCACCCGACGCGGCTGTCAACACGGACAATTCGGCGATGGAATGGGGACGGGCGATAGTGCACGGATTGACGCCGATTCCGACGCAATCGAAAAAACGCACGAATGGGCCTGCGGAATTGAGCAGCCCGCGATCATCCGTGGCGATCGGGGATGAGTTCGCCTTTCATCCGGCCATGGCCCGTCGCGCCGGGCGCGGAGCGCCGGGCATCAGGGGGCTGGCGAGCGGACGCAGCGAATCCAGCAGCGTGGCGAAATCGTCGGGACGGCGAGACAAGTGCAATTCGTCGACATCGCAGAAGCGCTGAAGCCGCGTGGGCATCTGGGCCGTGCGGCGCAGGGGGTGCAATTCGGTCATCGGCCAATCCCGCCGCAAGGCGTGGGTGGCGGCCGATTCCGAGAGCGGCAAGATGCGGGCATGCGAACGACGCCCCGGCGCCGCAAGCAGCACGACATCGCAAAACGCGTGGTGGCGTGGCACGTCGACGTATTCGTGCGTCAAATCGACCCAGCGCTCGGGGGGCGTGGCCGACGCGGTTGGCAAATGGGGATGGATCGAGCGTTCCAGCGGGCCGGGCAGGTGCAGCAGGCTGATTCGGTTGGATTCCTCGCGCAACGCGGTCCAGCGCTGCCCGATGATCTGGTACCCGGCCTCGGCCAAGGCGCGGAGTTCGGGTTCGATGCCGTGGCTCGTGAGCAGCAACACGCCCCAGCCATCGCGGGCGACCGAGACGGCGGGCATCAGGTACAGCCCGCGCGAACGCAGAATCTGGGCCAGCGGCCAGAGGACGGCCATTTCCAGGCAGGCGAGGTCATCGACGCGGCGTTGGGGCAGCAGCCATGCGCGGAATTGGCCTTTGAGCAGGTTGAGTTCGGTGATTCCCCAGCGATCGTCGATCCTCCAGAAGCGTTCGCCGTCGCCGAACAACTCGGTGGCGTCGCCGGGGGCATGAAGGGCGATGGCGTCGCGGGACAGGTGGCGGGCGACCTCGGATTGGTCATAAGGCCTGATTTGGCCGGTGGTTGAGAGGATTCCGGGTGGCCAAACAGGATCCTCGAATCCGGCGAACAGGCGATGCAGGGGGGCATGGAGGTCGCCGATTGCGAGGGACAATTCGACGGCCAACCCGTGCACGACCAAGCGGATGGGGTTGTCGTCGAAGGCTTCCAAGGCGTCTCCCATGGGGTGAGAGGGGCGTTACTTGGGAAGCATCGGCAAAATGGGGAAGAAGACTGGAAGGATGCGCGTGGGGGGGGAGAACCAGGAAGGCAAAGAGGACGGACCCGCGGCCCAGCCAGAATCGCGTCGCCGAATTCAGCCCCGCGCAGGCGCGCCATGTGGGGCCCGCCGATTTTGGCGAGTTCACGCTTGTTCAGAAAATGATTCAGCCTCGCGCATGCGCGCCATGTGGAGCGTTCGGAAAACGAACTTGTCGCTGGCCGTCATGGTGATTCAGCCTCGCGCAGGCGCGCCATGTGGGGCGTTCGGAAAACGAACTTGTCGCTGGCCGTCATGGTGATTCAGCCTCGCGCATGCGCGCCATGTGGGGCCGTCGTCGTCGCGTCGGCGTCGTTGTCGCCCTCGGCATTCAGCCTCGCGCATTCGCGCCATGTGGGGCGACACGCCCTACGCGCTGCGGATCACCGGATTCGGATTCAGCCTCGCGCAGGCGCGCCATGGGGGGCCCAACCCGGCGTCCACAACCCCGGCGAGTTGGTCATTCAGCCCCGCGCATGCGCGCCATGGGGGGCCATCGAAAACGCACCCGCCACGGGAACGACCGCCACATTCAACCCCGCGCATGCGCGCCATGTGGGGCGCCCTTCAGTGGCTCTGGGAAAAAGGCGGGGCGTACGCAATGCTGCCCATGACGCAGTCAGCCACGCGGGAGGCGTCGGCATTTATCGCGTCGCGATGAAAAAGCCGAATCAGACAATGGCGCAAACCCGTTCCCGCGATATATCGGCGCGCGATATTCAAGAATGGATATGATCCCGTGGAAAGCATCATGGAGGCTCATCCAAGGGTGCAAGAAAAGGAAGGGGCCGCAAGGGTCGAAAGCCACTTTCGCCGGCCCAGCATAAATGCCCCTGAATCTGCGGAAATTAGCGGGGAAAGACTTACGACCTGCTCTGTCTCGAGCCTCCGATTTCCCGACGAGCCGCGACCGCGGCGGAGCGGTTATCCCCGCGCCGACACCACCGCTCCGTCGCGGTCGCGGCTCGTTGGATGCGGGAGGCGCGGATCGAGACAGAGCACTTATGACCCTGTTTTTCCGATTGCCAATTTTTTTCCGATCGCGCGGACGACGGCGATCGGGGGGCTTCGACGCGACGCGGTTCACCGCACGCCGGCGGGTGTCCGTACCCCACGGACTCGGCGGAAGTTATGGAAATTGCACTCGGCAGGACTCGAACCTGCAACCCTCGGTTCCGAAGGCAGGGCGAATCGCTGCGTCCTGATGACCTAAAACACCAGTAAATGGACACAATACAGCATTTTCTGTGGAAAGCACAACTACCGTCTGTTCGCGAACAGGCGCATCCTTTCGCACTCCATCGCGGTATATGGTCCTCCAATGGCAGCATCGCCATCGGTGCCATTGATGGAGCGCCCAATTGTGGGCGGCCCCCGATCGCCACCAGTTGATCGCGACATTCATCGGCGGAGCGATGGGGACGATCCACAGACCGTGGCGGCTCAGAGGGATGGATAGCCTACCCCCGAGTCGCCACGGGTTGCTCGCCGGGTTGAATGAGCCGGCGCGCGGGTTCCGCGACTGCCACTGTCGACGGCATCGTTCGGGGGTAGGTGCGGTGGGGATGAGCCGGATCGGGTTGAAAAAGTCCATGTATCCGCGATCACCCAGATCGGCTCACCTGTGATCCAACATGCCGCAATACGGGGTGGCCGAAAACTACGCCCACAGCAACCTCGGCGTGGATGGATTCCGCCGCTTATGGCTCCGTGGTGCCTGCCGGGGCTTTTAAGTTCTCCATTGAGTTTGTGAAAATGGTTACTGGTCAAGGAGGACCAAGCCATGCCCGAGACTTCAATCAGCTGGTCGGGCGTTTTTTGCAAAGTTCCCGATCTCCGCGCCTCCTGCGGCAAACGCCATTCGCTCACTACGGTCTTGAAGTTTTGTTCGGTGGCCATGCTCTACGGATATCGCCTTCCCATATTCCATCGCCCAGTTCGGCCGGGACCGCGGCGGCCAACGCCCTTGGCTGGAGGACCGTAAGTATCTGTCAGTAAGTAACCTGTATAAATAACATTCCGGCTGGTAAGATGCCGCGCATGCGAACGGACTCGCGGTTATCGGAAAAGTTGGCGGGGTTGTTGCCCGCTCTGGATGAACGCGCCAGGCGTCTGGT
>JBBSAF010000241.1:0-4546 GCA_038252525.1 Tepidisphaerales bacterium | reverse complement strand
GGTTGGGGGAACTGGCGGATCGGCTGGGCAAGGGGGAGATCGACACGCTCCTGATCGTCGGGGGCAACCCGGCGTATGACGCGCCGGCGGATTTGGATTTCGCGGGGCTTGTCGGCAAGGCGAAAACATCGATTCGGCTGGCGTTGCACGAGGATGAAACCTCGGCGGTTTGCACGTGGCATGTGCCGGGGTTGCACGCGCTGGAATCGTGGGATGTGGTGCAAACCAACGGGTGGATTTCGCCGGTGCAACCGATGATCCAGCCGTTGTTTGGCGGGATGGGGAAGCTGGAGTTGCTGGGCCGGCTGGGGGGGATGTCGGCGGTGGACGAGATGGCGGTGTGTGAGCGATGTTTCCAGACGCTTCCCAACCGGGATCCCAAGACGACATGGCGGACGTTTTTGCATGAGGGGGTGGCGCGGGCGGGCCAGGTGAGCGCGTTTCCCGATGCGGTGGTGTCGCCGGCGGGCGGATTGGGTCTGGTGGAGGCGATCGCGGGGGCGAAGGCGGATTTGTCGGCGGGAAATCTGGAGATTCGGTTCACGCCGGATGCCTCGGTGTTCGACGGACGGTTCGCCAACAACGGGTGGATGCAGGAATGCCCCGATCCGTTGACCAAGCTGACGTGGGACAACGCGGCGATCGTGTCGCCGCGGACGGCGCGGGAGCTGGGTTTGTCGCTGGGGGACGTGGTGAAGTTGGAATTGAACGGGCTGTCGATCGAGATCGCGGTGATGGCGATGCCGGGGGTGGCGGATTTCAGCGTGACCTTGCCGCTGGGGTATGGGCGGAAAAAAGGCGGGCCGCTGGCCGAGGGGATGGGGTTTGATGTGTACCCCTTGCGGACGACGGCGGCGATGGGGCTGGCGGTGGGGGGGAAGGCGACGAAGACCGGGAAGGTATATCCGCTGGCGACGACGCAGGAGCATTGGACGATCGCCGAGCACCACATCGTCGATGAGCAGGTGGCCAAGCGCGGGATCGTGCGCGAGGGGACGGTGGCGGAATACAAGGCCGAGCCGGGGTTCGTGGAGAGGATGGGGGTGGAGAAGCCGACGAGTTTGCCGATTTACACCCCGCCGGCGCTGAACGGGGTGAACCAATGGGGGATGGCGGTGGATCTGAACACCTGCACGGGGTGCAACGGGTGCGTGGTGGCGTGCCAGGCGGAGAACAACGTTCCGATCGTGGGCAAGGACGAGGTGATCCGGGGTCGGGAGATGCACTGGCTGCGGATCGACCGGTATTTCCACGGGGCCGACCCGGAGGGGGAGGTGACGGCGGCGTTGGAGCCGATGATGTGCCAGCACTGCGAGATGGCGCCGTGCGAGCCGGTGTGCCCGGTCAATGCGACGGTGCATGACCAGGAGGGGCTGAACGGGATGGTTTACAACCGGTGCATCGGCACGCGGTATTGCAGCAACAACTGCCCGTACAAGGTGCGGCGGTTCAATTTCTTCGATTGGAACAAGGGGACGATCCGGGAGTCGGGTCGGGCTCCGTTCGACGGGGAGATCGGGCCGGACCCGATGCGGGGGTTCTCGACGCCGCAGATTTTCCAGCCGCCGATGCAGGAATTGCTGCGAATGCAGAAGAACCCGGACGTGACGGTGCGGATGCGCGGGGTGATGGAGAAATGCACGTTCTGCGTGCAGCGGATCAAGCACGCGGAAGTGGCGGTGAAGGTGGCGGCGGGGCAATCGACGCCGGGGATCGTGCCGGAGGGGATGCTGCAAAGCGCCTGTCAGCAGGCGTGCCCGACGGGGGCGATCGTGTTCGGCAATCTGGCCGACCCGGAGAGCGCGGTGTCGAAGTTGAAGAAGTCGCCGCGGAATTACGAGGTGCTGGGGAACCTGAACACCAAGCCGCGGACGACGTATCTGGCGCGGATTCGCAACGAGAATCCGGCACTCGCGTCGTCGTCGTCGGTCGATTCGGCGGGGCATGGTTCGGAGGGTCATGGGATGGCGGAGGGCGGTTCGGCGGGTCATGAGGAGGGCGGGCGATGAGTTCGATCACGCCGACGACGGGACTGGGCGGGGCGACGATGGCCGAGGTCGCGGAGATGGATCGCGCGCCGCTGGTGACGGGCGGTCGGTCGATGGGGGATGTGACGGAGATGGTGGCGGGGATCGTGGAGCGGAAGACGCCGAAGTGGTGGTGGCCGGCGTTTTTCGTGGCGGCGTCGGTGGCGGGGGTGTGCGGGGGGATGATCGCGTATTTGATCGCCACGGGGGTGGGGGTATGGGGGTTGAACCAGCCGGTGGGGTGGGCGTGGGACATCACGAACTTCGTGTTCTGGGTGGGCATCGGGCACGCCGGGACATTGATCAGCGCGATCCTGTTTTTGTTGCGGCAACGGTGGCGGACGAGCATCAACCGGGCGGCGGAGGCGATGACGCTTTTCGCGGTGGTGTGCGCGGGGATATTCCCCGGCGTGCACGTGGGACGGGCGTGGCGGGCGTACTTTTTGGCGCCGTATCCGAACAGCAACGGGATTTGGCCGAACTTCCGCAGCCCGCTGTTGTGGGATGTGTTTGCGGTGAGCACGTACGCGACGGTGTCGCTGCTGTTCTGGTATGTGGGGATGATCCCGGATTTGGCGACGATGCGGGACCGGGCGACGACGAAGGTGAAGGCGTTTGTGTACGGCTTTTTCGCGTTGGGGTGGCGGGGGAGCAACCGGCACTGGCGCAATTATGAGATGGCGTATCTGCTGTTGGCGGGGCTGAGCACGCCGCTGGTGCTGAGCGTGCACACGGTGGTGAGCTTCGACTTCGCCACGAGCGTGTTGCCGGGGTGGCACGCGACGATTTTTCCGCCGTATTTCGTGGCCGGGGCGATTTTCAGCGGGTTCGCGATGGTGATCACGCTGCTGGTGCCGGCGCGGAAGATTTTCGGGCTGGAGGATCTCATCACGCCGCGGCATCTGGACGCGATGTGCAAGGTGATCCTGGCGACGGGTTGCATGGTGGGGTATTCGTACGCGACGGAGTTCTTCACGGCGTGGTACAGCGGCAACCCGTTCGAGCAGTTCGTGTTCCTGAACCGCGCGACGGGGCCTTATTTCTGGGCGTACTGGACGATGGTGACGTGCAATGTGGTGTCGCCGCAGTTGTTCTGGTTCAAGGCGATCCGGCGAAGCCCGGTGACGATGTTCGTGATTGCGATCTTCGTGAACATCGGGATGTGGTTCGAGCGGTTCGTCATCATCGTGACGAGTTTGCACCGCGACGGGCTGCCGAGCAGTTGGGGGTATTTCACTCCGACGTTCGTGGATGTGTTGACGTTCGTGGGGAGCTTCGGTGTGTTCTTCACGCTGTTTCTGCTGTTCCTGCGGTTTTTGCCGATGGTGGCGATGGCGGAGGTCAAGGGGGTCATGGACCACAACGCCTACATTGACAGCGATGAGGTGGCCGACGCCCATGACCGGGCGGGGGTGGCGAAATGAGCCAGGCGGCGATGGAACAACCCGTGGCGGCGGAAGCGGTGTGGGGCGTGGCGGCGGAGTTCGCCGGCCCGGACGCATTGCGGAAGGCGGCGCGGAAGGTTCGCAAGGCGGGATATGGGAAGTTCGATGTGCATTCGCCGTATCCGATCCACGGGATGGACATGGCGATGGGATTGGGTCGGAGCAAGCTGGGTTGGCTGGTGCTGGCGTGCGGGATCGCGGGGGTGGTGGTGGCGATGGGTCTGCAATGGTACACCAACACCTATGACTATCCGCTGATCACGCAGGGCAAGCCGTATTTCAGTTGGCAGGCGTTCATCGTGGTGGCGTTCGAGCTGATGGTGCTGTTCGCGGCGTTCGGGGCGGTGTTCGGGATGATCGCGTTCAACGGGCTGCCGGCGTGGTACCATCCGGCGTTGAAGTGGGAGCGGTTTTTGCGGTTCTCGGACAACAAGTTTTTTTTGGTGATCGAGGCGGCGGATCCGCGGTTCGACGTCGCGGGAACGGCGGCGATGTTGCGGGCGATGGGGGCCTCCCGCGTCGAGATGCTGGAGCAGTAGGCGGAAGGCGGAAGGAGGGTAGGCGGAGAAGGAAAGAGGGCGGGGGCGAGCGGAGCGCGATGTGGTGAAGGTGATATTGATAACCTTGGGGTTGGCGCTGGCGGGGACGCTGGCGGTGCTGGGGGTGCGCGGACAGCACTTCCGCAGCCGGCCGTGGCAGTTCTGGGATGACATGGTGGACCAGCCGAAATACAAGGTGCAGGAGGGGAGCGATTTTTACGCCGACGGACGCGTGAATCGACCGATTCCGGCCGGGACGGTGGCGTGGGGGTATTCGGTGTGGCGGGCGGAGGGGTGGATGGCGCTGCGGGCGGAGGATTTGTATTCGGTCGAGCGGATTCCGGTGAAGGTGGACCGGGCGCTGATGAACAAGGGGCGGGATTTGTTCAACACCTACTGCGCGGCGTGCCACGATCAGACAGGGTCGGGCAAGGGGATCACGACGCAGTATGGGATGCTGAATCCGCCGAGCTATCATTCGGATCGGCTGCGGAATGTGCCGGATGGGTATATTTTCCAGGTGATCACCGAGGGC
>JBBSAF010000240.1:0-4560 GCA_038252525.1 Tepidisphaerales bacterium | reverse complement strand
GGTCGGGGGCTGATAAGGACACGTCGCTCTTTTCAGGAGCAATAAGGCCGTCCTCCTTTATTGATGTTGTGTTTGACGTGTCACCCTCAAGTGGCGATGGAATGCGCAAAAAGGCAACGGGTGGGCTATTTTGCGAATAAAGGTACCTGTCCCCGTTATTTCCTCGAGTCGGCTATTTTGCGAATAAAGGTACCTGTCCCCGTTATTTCCGGGGGAGTGACGGGGGCGTTCCTATCGCCTGCTCCCGGATCGACCGATACCTATGGTGGGCTTGCGGGAAACCCCGCGCCGCTTGGGATGCCATTAGCCGGAAAGGTTGGACCGTATGCAAACCGTCGTTCATGTCACCCACGAAGCGATCCAGAAAATCGGAGGCATCGGGGCGGTGCTCCAAGGACTGCTGACCAGCAAAACCTATCTGGACATGGCGCCGCGAAATATCCTGGTCGGGCCGTTTTGGCCGACCGACGCGCGGGGGGATCAGCGGCTGGGGAGCCAGGGGGAGGTGCTCTATTCCAGTTTGGACCACCTGTACCGCTCGCCGCTGGCGGCCCGGTTCCGGGAAATCGAGCAGGAATATGATGTGAGCATCGTGTACGGACGCCGGAAGTTCGTGGAAAAGGCGACGGGCGTGGTCAGCACCCCCGAGGTGCTGCTGATCGACGTGAGCCGATACGATCCGGCGAAGATCGGGGAGTTCAAGTTCGAGCTGTGGAAGACATTCGGGATCGAAAGCGCCCGCTACGAGAACATCTGGGATTATGAGCAGTACGTCCGGCTGGCCAAGCCGGCGCTGGCGGCGCTGCATGCGCTGGGGGCGGGGACGGAGATCGAGCCGGCGGTGATCCTGAGCCACGAATACATGGGGATGCCGACGGTGCTGGCGGCGATATTGGAGGGGGATCGGAGCAGCTTTCGCACGATTTTCCACGCCCACGAGGTGGCGACGATGCGGCGGATCGTCGAGGGGCATCCGGGGCATGACACGATGTTCTACAACGTGATGCGCTCGGCGATCAACCACGGGCATTTCGTCGAGGATGTCTTCGGGGACCAGAGCGGGTACTACAAGCACGCCTTGGTGAAGGCCGCGAAGTATTGCGACAACATTTTCGCGGTGGGGGATTACACGCTGAAGGAAATCCGATTTTTGGGCAGTGAGTTCCCGCACGTCAACGCGCAGTTGGCATACAACGGCGTGCCGTGCTGGAAGATCAGCGCCGAGGAGAAGATGCACAGTCGGGGGAAGCTGCAGAAGTATTGCGAGAACCTGCTGGGGTATCGGCCGGACTATGTGCTGACGCACGTGACGCGGTTGGTGCCGAGCAAGGGGATGTGGCGGGATTTGCGGGTGCTGGAGCATTTCGAGGGGCATCTGCGGGAGCGGAACGAGACGGCGGTGCTGTTCGCGCTGAGCACGGAGATCCCGGGGCGGCGCGGGGACGACATCCGGCAGATGGAGCAGCGGTATCATTGGCCGGTGGTGCACCGCGAGGGGCTGCCGGATTTGTCGAACGGGGAGGCGGCGTATTACCAGGGGGTTCAGGAGTTCAACGCCCGCAGCCGGAATGTGAAGGTGGTGTTCATCAACCAGTTCGGGTTCGAGCAGCGGCTGTGCGGGTTGCGGATGCCGGCGGACATGGAGTTCATGGACATCCGCAAGGGGTCGGACGCGGAGTTCGGGCAGAGCATTTACGAGCCGTTCGGGATCGCGCAGGTGGAGCCGATCAGCTTCGGGGGGATTTGCGTCTTTTCTAATGTGTGCGGGTGCGCCGGGTTCGTGGAGAAGGCCAACGACGGCGAGCCGACGCCGAACGTGATCGTGGCCGATTACACGGAGTTGGATGGCGATCCGTTGCATCCCGAGCAGTTGATGAACATCGGGCAGCCGCAGCGGGATCGGATCGAGCACGAGGTGGCGGCGAAGGTGGCGGCGGAGTTGATCGAGCGGTTGCCGCGTTCGCCGGCGGAGTTCGAGGAATACATCGAGCGCGGGCACAAGTTGGCGCAGAAGATGAGCTGGGACGTGGTGGCGCGGGAGTATGTGCTGCCGGGGATCCAGCGGGCGCTCAAGGCCAGCCGGTTGAAACAGATCGCGTAAGCGACGACGAGACGCGAGTGGAAAATGGAAAAAGCCCGTCCCTGGCAAGGGGCGGGCTTTTTCGTTGGACGGGGCGACGGTCAGTTCATCTCATGATGGGTTTCGGTCTTGGTATGGAGGTCGCCGTTGGCGTCGCGTTCGGTGGATTTCTCGACGGTGGTCTTGCCGGGGCGGTTCATGTCGGGATCGCCGACATCGCCGGAGGCTTGGCAGCCGACGATGGTGGCGGCGAAGGCGCTGAGCAGGGCGAGTGAAAGAAGCTGTTTCATGGCGTTCTCCTGATGGACGATGGCGAGGGAAGGCGCCTCGTCGCGCGCCCGGGCGAACGATCGCCGGGGTTGTTGAGTGTGATTACAAAGTCGGTGCCAGAGCAAGGGTAACGGCTGAATCCGGTGGGGGTGGGAATCTGGGGGGTTTATGGCGGGGATGGTGCGGGGGGATGCGACAGGATGTCGGGGAGGACGAAGCAGGGGACGAAGGGTGACTTTCAACCGCAATCCGTCGAAGCACACGTACAAGCAGTCGCCATGACAACCACGCGCACCGGTGCGGTCTCGATCCTCCAGCGCCGTTACATCGGTCGCGACGCGGCGCGTCTGGCGTCGCTCCGGCGCGAGCGGATCAACGCGGAGGTGGCCGCCCTCATCCGTGGGTGCCGCGATCGGGCGGGATTGAGGCAAGGCGAGTTGGCGAAAATCGTCGGCACCACGCAGTCGGTCATCAGTCGGCTGGAGGATGCCAACTATGCGGGCCATTCCCTGATGATGCTTGGTCGCATCGCCGAGGCGTTGGGACTGGAGTTGCGGGTGAGCATGGCCGACGTATGACCCGGCGCAAAGGCGTCAACCCGGCTCATGCGGTCCGCGAGGCTTTTTGGGTGTCGGATTGGAGGAATCGGGCGCCGAGGAGCCAGAGGGTTCCGCCGATGGCGGTGAGGGCGGCGACGAGGGCGAAGGCGGCGTTCCAGTGGTGGATGAGGGTGGGTTGGCCGGCGACGAGGGCGCGGGTGGGGCCGACGATGTGGCCGAGGAGGGCGGGGGCGAGGGCGTCGCCGAGGGCGTGGATGAGAAGGATGTTGAGGGCGAAGGCGCCGGCGCGGATGGCGGGTGTTGTGACGTTGGCGAGGATGGTGTTGGAGGGTCCGGTGTTGAAGAAGAGGCAGAAGACGGCGGCGGCGATGAGCCACCAGGCGGCGGGGAAGGGGGCGTAGAGCATGGCGACGATGAGGGGACAGGCGGCGAGAAGTCCGGCGGCGGAGACGAGGAAATAGGCGCCGGGGAGGCGGTCGCGGAGATGGTCGGCGATCCATCCACCGGCGAGGGTGGCGGCGAGTCCGGCGACGACGACGATGGCGCCGAAACGCATGTTGACGGTGGCGAGGTCGCCGGCGCGTCGGGCGACGAGGTAGGCGGGCATCCAATAGGAGATGCCGCCGATGGCGAAGGTGAGGGCGGTCATGCCGGCGGTGTCGAGGAGGTAGGAGGGGTTGGAGAGGAGGGTGCGGTAATCGGCGAGGGAGAGGCGGCCGCGCGCGGGGGCGGGGACGTCGGGGGCGGGGTGAATCGGCGCGTTCGCTTTGGATTCGCGCGGGTGGGCGGGCGCCTGTTCGGCGGGAAAAAGAGCCGCGCCTCCCTGCTCGCCGGGGGGCGGGAGGGTGGGGTCGTCGGCGTGGCGAATGGCCAAGTCCCCTATTTGTGGGCCGGGGCGTCGATGAGAACCGGTTGCGTGTCTGTTTTGGTCGCGGCGGAAGAGGCAGAGGACGCCGAGCAGGAGGCCGGGGGCGACGACGCCGAGGAAGGCCCATCGCCAGCCGAAGTGGAGGGCGAGGAACCCGCCGAGGGCGTATCCGAGGGCGCTGCCGACGGGGATGGCGGCGTAGAACCAGGCGAGGACGGCGCCGCGTCGTCGGAGGGGGTAGAGGTCGGCGATGAGGGTGGGTGCGGCGGGTCCGTAGCCGGCCTCGCCGACACCGACGAGCACGCGGGTGAACAGGAGCATTGCGAAGGTGGCGGCCAGCCCGGAGGCTCCGGTGGCGAGGCTCCAGACGAGGACGGCGGCGCCGATGAGCAGCCAGCGTGACATTCGGTCGGCCAGCCATCCGAAAATGGGGGCGGTGAGCATGTAGGCGACGAGGAAGGCGGTGGCGAGGAGGCCGGTTTTGGCCATGGCGTTTTCGGAATCGCCGGCGAAGAAGGTTTTGCGGATTTCGGGTTCGACGGCGGCCAGGACGTAGCGGTCGATGTAGTTGAAGAGGTTGATGGCCAAGAGGAGGGCGAGTGCGGATCGGGCGCCGGGTTTGGGGAGGTCGGCGGGGGCTGGTGGATTGACGATAGTGGCGGGCATGGGGGGATGATGGGGGGCAGTTTGCGGGAATGCAATCGGGAAAAAACGCGGGGCGGCGGGACGGGGGGGTCTCCGTGTCGCGGGGGGGTGGGTCCTCGTTGGTATACACAAGTCGC
>JBBSAF010000239.1:0-4564 GCA_038252525.1 Tepidisphaerales bacterium | reverse complement strand
GAATGCCGACGCCGAGGCGCCGCCCGAACCGGCGGGGGAGGGCGCCGGCGAGTTCGACCATGCCTCCATCGACGAACTGTTGCGGCAGGCGAGCTTCGAAGATCCGTCGGCGCTGGACGGGGCGGCCGCGGGAGGGGCGCCGGGACTGGATCTCCAGGATTTCACGCAGGTGATCCAGGATGCCCAGGTCTCGAGCATCGACCTTCTGCGCGATGTGGAGCTGAATGTGAAGATCGAGCTGGGACGCTCGCGGATGCTGGTCGAGGATGTGCTGAAACTGGCCGAGGGGGCGGTGGTGGAGCTCGACAAGCTGGCCGGCGATCCGGTGGATGTGTTCGTCAACGACCGGCTGATCGCCCATGGCGAGGTGCTGGTGCTCAATGACAATTTCTGCGTGCGGATCAACGAGATCGTGGCCGGGGTGAAGGACGAGGGGAACTGATGTTTCGGTGTCGCCGAACATGGCGGATGGCGATTTCGCGGCCCATTGCGGCGGCGCTGGCCGTGTCGATGGTGTTGGGGTTGGCGCAGGTCGCCGGCGCCCAGACCAGCCGGCCGGCGGCGGTGGCGCCGGCGGGGCGGTTTGAGAACCAGCCGCTGCGCAAGCCGGCGGTGGAGATCGGCCCGGCGGGTTCGGCGACCGGAACGGCGCCGTCGTCGGCGTTCGATTTGACGCAGGTGATGTTGGCGTTGGGGGCGGTGATCGGGCTGATCCTGGCGCTGCGGTGGGGGGGCAAGCGATTTTTCGGCGCTGCGGCGGCCGCGCGTCCCACCGGCGTGGTGCGGGTGCTGGCGCGGTCGATGTTGGCGCCCAAGCAGCAGTTGATGTTGGTGCAGGTCGGCAAGCGGGTGCTGGTGGTCGGCGATTCGGGCGGTCGGCTGGACCGATTGTCCGAGATCACCGACGCCGAGGAGGTCGCGGAGCTGGTCGGACAACTGCGGCGCGAGCGTGAGGATTCGACGGTGAAGACGTTCTCATCGCTGTTCCGGCGGGAGGAGCGGGGATTCGATGGCGCGGGGGAATCGGCAGGGGCGCCGGAAGCCGCCGCCGTCGGGGATGAGGGCGTTGCGGCGGAGGAGCCGGGGAAGGCGTCGTTGGATCAAACTCAGCGGGAGCTGGGCGGATTGGCGGCGAAGGTGAGGATGTTGGCGAGGCAGTTCGGGAAATGACGAGCAGTTGTCGGTTGCCAGTTGACAGTTGCCAGTGGTCGGTTGTCAGTGGTCGGTTGTCAGGGGGGATGGATGGGGATGGGCATGGATGCTCGGGGTTGGATAGTCCGATGGACGGTGCTGGCGGCGCTGGTCGCGGGGTTTGGATTCCCCGCGATGGCGGCGGCGCAGGTGGGCGGCGGGGGGGAGTTCCCGCGATTGCTCGCGCCGGATCCGCCCAGCGCGAATCCATCGCCGATGGTTCCGGCGCGCAACGACGGGGGGGCGCCGGCGGCGAATCCGGCGGCGCCGTCGCCGATGTTCGGGCAGTTGCCGGACTTGACCAAGCGCGAGAACTTCTCGGCGGCGATGCAGATTCTCATACTGCTCACCGTCCTGTCGTTGGCGCCGGCGATCCTCATCATGATGACCAGCTTCACGCGGATCATCATCGTGCTGTCGCTGTTGCGGCAGGCGCTGGGGACGCAGCAACTGCCGCCGAACCAGATCTTGATCGGGCTGGCGCTTTTCATGACGTTCCTGGTGATGGGGCCGACGTGGCAGCGGGTCAACGGCGAGGCGCTGCGGCCTTATTTGGACGGGAACATCGACCAATCGACGGCGCTGGCCAACGCCCAGGTGCCCCTGCGGGAGTTCATGCAGGGGCAGATTCGCAAGAGCAACAACGACGCCGACGTGCTGCTGTTCACGGAGATGGCGCGTCGACCGGCGCCGGAGAAATGGGAGGATGTGCCGACGTTGACGCTGGTGCCGGCGTTCATGCTCAGCGAACTCAAGACGGCGTTCCTGCTGGGGTTCAAGGTCTACCTGCCGTTCCTCATCATCGACATGGTGATTTCGACCGTGCTGATCAGCATGGGGATGATGATGTTGCCGCCGGTGCTGATCTCGTTGCCCTTCAAATTGCTTTTATTCGTGTTGGTGGACGGATGGCGCTTGATTACCGGAAGCCTGATGGGTAGTTTCTTGACGTGATGGATTCCCGCGCGGCGGTTCATGGATGAATCGCGGCGGACGGGACGCCCGGAGGGCGCCCGAGACGATTGGACGGACGACCCCCAGCCACGGCGACGGGTCGGTCCGGCGACACTCATGGAAGAGTGAGGCGAACATGTCCCTGACCCTCGATCAAGCGGTTGATCTCGTCCGCCACACGCTCATTTTGGCGCTGATCGTCTCGGCCCCGATGCTGCTCATCGGGCTGCTGGTGGGCACCGCCGTGAGCCTCTTCCAGGCCGTCACCCAAATCCAGGAACAGACCCTCAGTTTCATCCCGAAGATCGCGGCGATGGTCGCGGCGGCGGTGCTGCTGATGCCGTGGGTCGCCCAGCGATTGCTCGAATACAGCGCCGCGATGTTCTCCGGCGGGAAGTTGCCGTAGTCGGCGGCGTCCCGCCCGATGGGTCGGGGGCGCCGCGTGTCGTTGGTCCGTGTCGGTCGTAGGTCCGTGGTCCGTGTCGTATGTCCGTGTCGTTCACCCTTCGCCTTGTGTCGCCATGACGTTGAACCGGATCGTCCAATTCGCCCCGGCCTTCGCGCTGATCTTCTTCCGCGTGGCGGGAATGATGATCTTCGCGCCGCTGTTCGGCTCGACGCGCATCCCGCGGCGGGTGAAGGTGCTCTTGGCGGCGGTGTTGACGCTGGGGCTGATGGGATCCGTGCCGCTGCCGGAGGCGATCCCCGAGGATTCGTGGTCGTTGGCGGTCGCCATCGGCGGGGAGATGATCTTCGGCATCGCCATGGGAATGATCCTGTCGTTCGCATTCATCGCGGCGCAGTGGGCTGGTGAGATGATCGGCCAGCAGATGGGGTTGAACTTGAGCGAGGCGTTCGACCCGCAGTTCGGCGGCGGCGGTTCGGTCATCGGCGAAATGTATTACATGCTGACGCTGGTGGTGTTCCTGGTCTTCCGGGGGCACCACGCGATGTTGCTGGGGGTGCGGGACTCGTTCACGGCGCTGCCGCTGCTGTCGGTGGGCATGACCAAGGGACTGTTCGACCTGATCGCGGGATTGTTCATGGGCGCCACGACGTTGGCGATCCAGTTGGCCGCCCCGATGCTCGTGACCATGCTGATCGTGGACACCGCGTTGGGTTTCGTGAGCAAGACGGTGCCGCAATTCAACGTGATGTCGGCCGGGCTGACGATCCGTTCGCTGGTCGGGATGATGGTGTTGATCGTGGGGCTGGTGATGACCAGCCGGGTGCTGCGCGGCGCGGTGATCGACGCGATGACCCAGGTGGGCGCCGGTTGGGTGACGGTGCATTAGGAGTGTGTGATGGCAGAGGACATGGGAGACAAAACCGAGGCCCCGACGCCGCGACGGCGCGCCGAGGCGCGCGAGCAGGGGAACATCGCCCGCAGCGCCGATCTGACGGCGGCGGCGGTGCTCATCGGCGTGATCGTGATGCTCGACTGGTACGGCGGTGGGCTGGTGAAGTCGCTGCGCGGGCTGATGAACGAGATGCTCGGCCCGGCGTCGATGGGGGAGTTCTCGGTGGGGGCGACGATCGAGCACATGGTGCGGTCGCTGTTCGCGGTGGGCGCGGCGATGGCGCCGATGCTGATCGGGGTGTTGTTGATCGCGCTGATCGCCAACGTCATCCAGGTGGGATTCATCTTCAACCCCGCCAAGCTGGCGCCCAATCCGGCGGCGCTGAATCCGATGAAGGGCCTGGGCAAGCTGCTGGGCGGGGGCAAGGGCGTGTTCGGGTTCGGGATGAACCTCATGAAGTTGGGTCTGGTGGGCGCCGTCGCATGGTCGTCGGTGGCCGGGAAGATGGGGCAGATCGTCACGGTGCAGCAGTTGGCATTCATGCAGATTTTCGGGCTGGGCGCGGAATTGATCCACTCGATCGCGATGCGGCTGGGGATATTGCTCCTGGTGCTGGCGATCATCGACTACCTGTACCAGCGGTTCCGCATCGAGCGCGAGCTTCGGATGACCAAGCAGGAGGTCAAGGACGAGATGAAGCGGATGGAGGGCGATCCGCACATCAAACAGCGCCGGCGCGAGATCGCCCGGCAGGTCGCCCGCAACCGGGCGCGGACCGAGGTGCCGACTGCGGATGTGGTGGTGACCAATCCCACCGAGTTCGCCATCGCCATCAAATACGATGCCGACGCCATGCACGCCCCCCGCGTGGTCGCCAAGGGACAGGGACCGATGGCGCTGTTCATCCGGCAGATCGCCGTGGCCCATGGGGTGCCGATCCTCGAGCGAAAGCCGCTGGCCCGGGCGCTGTACAAGCTGGTCGAGGTCGGACAGGAGATCCCCGAGCAATTTTACTCGGCCGTCGCCGAGATTTTGGCGTATGTGTACGAACTGACGGGGAAAACCCGACGCCGACAACCGGCGTGATGTGAAACCCGACGCCGACAACCGGCGTGATG
>JBBSAF010000238.1:0-4567 GCA_038252525.1 Tepidisphaerales bacterium | reverse complement strand
GGCGGGGTTCATCGGGTCCAATTTCGTGCGACGAATGGTGTCCCGGGGGGGCGATGCGCGGTTCGTCGTCGTGGACAAATTGACGTATGCGGGGAATCTGGCCAATTTGGCGGATTTGTTGGACCGCCACGGCGATCGGGTGTCGTTCGTGAAGGCCGATATTTGCGATGCGGCGGCGATGGGGGGGGTGTTCGACACGTTCGCGGTGACGGAGGTGGTGCATTTCGCGGCAGAGTCGCATGTGGACCGGTCGATCCTGGGGTCCGGACCGTTTGTGCAAACCAATGTCGTCGGGACGCAGGTATTGTTGGATCTGGCCAAGGAGCGGAAGGTCCAGCGGTATTTGCAGGTCTCGACCGACGAGGTGTACGGATCGCTGCCGATGGACCAGCCGGAGGAGAAGTTCACCGAGGAGACCCCGCTGGCGCCCAACAGCCCTTACAGCGCGTCGAAGGCGGCGGCGGACTGTCTGGTGCGGTCCTATTTCCACACTTTCGGGATGCCGGTATTGACCACGCGGTGCAGCAATAATTACGGGCCGTACCATTTCCCTGAAAAGCTCATCCCGCTGTTCGTGACGAACCTGATGGAGGGCAAAAAAGTTCCGCTGTATGGCGATGGGCTGAACGTGCGGGACTGGCTGCATGTCGAGGACCATTGTGACGCGATCTGGGCGGTGTTGACCAACGGGACGCCGGGGGAGGTCTACAACATCGGCGGCAACAACGAACTGACGAATCGTCAAATCACGGAGATCATCCTGCGGGAGATGGATCGGCCATGGGATGAATATGTGCAATATGTGAAGGACCGGCCGGGGCACGATCGGCGGTACGCGATCGACGCGAGCAAGATCAAGCGGGAACTGGGTTGGGAGCCCAAACGCCGATTCGACGAGGCGATCAAGACGACGATCCAGTGGTACCGCGACAACGAGTCGTGGTGGCGGGCGATCAAAAGCGGGGAATATCTCAAATACTACGAGACGCAGTATGCCGGAAGATAGGGCCAAGGTGTGGGAACGGGTGTTGATCGTCGGGCATCGGGGGATGCTGGCGCGAGCGATCGAGCGGGAACTGGACCGGCGCGGGGTGGCGTGGACGGGGGTGGATCGCGACACATTCGATGTGACCGATGGCAAACAGGTCGCGGCTCTGTTCGAGCGGGTCCGCCCGACGTTGGCGATCAATTGCGCGGCGTACACCAACGTGGATGGGTGCGAGACCGACGAAAACACCGCCAACGCCGTCAACGGCGAGGCGGTGGGGTTGTTGGCGGAGGCGGCGAAGTCGCGGGGGACGAAGGTCGTGCACTTCTCGACGGATTTCGTATTCGACGGGCGGTCGGATCGGGCGTATCGCCCCGACGACGCGACGAACCCCCTGTCGGCCTATGGGCGGTCGAAGTTGTTGGGGGAAAAGAAGTTGCGCCAAGTCGATCCGGCGGGATGGCTGATCGTGCGGACGGCGTGGCTGTATGGGGAGGATGGGAACTGTTTCCCCAAGACCATGCTCAACGCGGCCAAGGCGGGCAAGGCGCTGAAGGTGGTGTCGGATCAGATCGGCTGCCCGACGTGGACGGGGGATTTGGCGGCGGCGACGCTGGATCTGGTCGGCGCCGGGGCGGGGGGGGTCTTCCACGGTGTCAACGGCGGGCAATGCAGTTGGTATGAGTTCGCCCGGGCGATTTTCGAGGTGTTCGGGGTTTCGGCGGAGGTGTCGCCGCAAACAAGCGCCGAGTGGACAAGGATCAAGCCGGGGGCGGCGGTTCGGCCGGGGTACAGCGTGCTGGATGTTTCATCCACAGAGGCGGTCATCGGGCGGCGGATGCGATCGTGGAGGGAGGCGCTGAGGGATCACCGGGATCAAAGGGTGCAAAGGGACAAAGAGGGCAAAGGTTGAAAAAGAGTTTTGTCCATGGATTTGGCCAAGTTCACGCAAGGTTTTGTCCAAAGATTGGCAATGAATGCTGAAGAGTTTTATCCACGGATTCGCACGGATTTACACAGATTAATGAAAATGACGGAAAGGGTGGATCGCGCGGCGGGAGGGTGATACAACTTTGTATAGGCCTGTGACAATCTGTCGCAATCGGGGGAGAAACCCATTTTGTTCGGTTGTTCGGTTGGTCGCTCCGTTGCTTCTTTGCTTCTTCAATTCTTCGCTGCCGCGATTCTTTGTTTCTTTGACACTTTGTCATCTTTGATCCCGCCTTTTGAACTGAGGCCGGCGCGTTCCCCCCGGGGCCTATGACACTTTGTCATCTTTGATATAGTTTTCTGAACAGGGGTCGGAGGGTCAATCCTTGGCCGATGATCGAGAAGACGACGATGACGTAGGTCATTTGGAGGAGGAGTTGGCGGACGGCGCCGAATCGGGGGGGGAGGGAGAGGGCGAGGGCGACGGAGATGGCGCCGCGGAGGCCGCCCCAGGTCATGAGGGGGACGACGCCGGGGCTGAAGTCGCGGGCGCGGCGGAGGGCGGAGACCAGGGTCCAGACCGACAGCCAGCGGGCCAGCAGGACGATGGCGATGGCGATCAATCCGGCGTAGAGCGAGGATCGGGTGTAGGGCATCACCAGCACCTCCAGGCCAATCAACAGGAACAGCACGGCGTTGAGGATTTCGTCGATGAGTTCCCAGAAGGTGTCGAGGTGTTCGCGGGTGCGGTCGGACATGGCGAAGGACCGCCCGTGGTTTCCGATGAGCAGCCCGGCGACGACGATGGCGATGGGGCCGGAGAGGTGGAGGCTGTCGGCAAGTGAATAGCCGCCGGTGGCGAGGGCGACGGTCAAGAGGACCTCGACCTGGTAGTTGTCGACGCGCTTGAGCAGTTGGTAGGTGATGTAGCCGAGTATCAATCCGAGGATGGCGCCGCCGAGGGCTTCCTGGGCCAGAAGCTGGGCGACATGGGTGGCGGTGACGGGTCGGGTTCCCTCGGCCATTTCGAGCAACACCAGGAAGATGACGACGCCGACGCCGTCGTTGAAGAGGGATTCGCCGGTGATCTTGGTTTCGAGGGATTTGGGGGCGCCGACGGTTTTGAGGATGCCGAGAACGGCGATGGGGTCGGTGGGGCTGATGAGGGCGCCGAAAAGGAGGCAGTACTGGAAGTCGATGCGCAGGCCGAGGGGGACCAGCATCCAAAAGGTGAGTGCGGCGACG
The DNA here is from genome assembly GCA_038252525.1 of Tepidisphaerales bacterium. Classification (GTDB taxonomy): domain Bacteria; phylum Planctomycetota; class Phycisphaerae; order Tepidisphaerales; family Tepidisphaeraceae; genus JBBSAF01. Next base: position 1,404 of record JBBSAF010000238.1, on the reverse strand, counting down.
AGGACGGTGGAGAGGGCGACGCCGACGGTGGCCAGCAGGAGGATGGTCCATTTCTGGGCGCCGAGATCCTCAAGGTTCATGTGGAGGGCGCCGGCGAACAAGAGGTAGGCCAGCAGCCCGTGGAGGAGGGTTCGCTCGAAGTTGATGCCGCCGAGGAGGTGTTCGCCCCAGACCTGGATGAAGTCGGCGAGGTGGCCGAACTGCCCGAGGAGGATGACGGCGAGGGAGGCGACGAGGGCGAGGACCATGACGCCGATGGTCATGGGGAGTTTGACGAAGCGGTGATTGAGATAGGCGAAGGCGGCGGCGAGGGTCAGGAGGATGGCGATGGTGGGGAAGAGGGGCATGGGAGGCAGTTGTCAGTTGCCGGTTGTCGGTTGTCGGGGGGAGGCGGAGTACGTTGGGGAAGGTTAGTGGTCGGTGATCCGAGGGCCGTGGCTGAGGAAGGTCATGGGTCCTTGGTCATTTGTCATTTGTCATTGGTGGGAGCCGTAAATACCTTCCTATCCGACACTTACAACCCACAACCCACAACTTACAACCCGTTCCCACTCCCACTGCGTCCCATCGCGCTCCCCCCCCCGACGGGAAGACGGCGGGGGACGGTGGGCTTGGACGGTCATTCGGTGGCGGCGGGGGGCGGGGTCAGGAGGCGCTCGGCGGTGGCGACGAGTTTGTCCATTTTGACGGGCTTGTTGAAGTATTCGCTGACGCCGAGGCTTTCGGCGTACATCTTGTGGCGGGCGCCTTGGTTGCCGGTGATCATGACGACGAACGGCTTGGCGTTGCGGGGCTTGCGGGCCTTGACCTTCTCGAGGACCAGGAATCCGCTGCGGCCAGGGAGCATCATGTCGAGGATGATGAGGTCGGGCTGGTTCTTTTCGGCGAGTTCGACGGCCTTGTTGCCGTTGTTGGCGGTGTCGATGGTGGCGCCGGTGGGTTCGAAGGCGGCCTGGATGCTGGTGAGGATGTCGTGATCGTCATCGACGATGAGGATTCGCTTGTCGGCAAGGGTCTGGCTCATGGGAGGCTCCGTGAAACGGTGTGACAAAACGGGCGGATCGGCGAAACCAACCGCCGATGGCATAGTGGGCATTCTATCTATGGCGGACTAACTTGGCAATCCAGCGGGGCGGTCAATCGTAGCGCAAAACCGCATGGATCGGGGAGGGTTGGAGGCGATCGCGGCCGCGGAGGCCGGCGAGCTCGATGAGGACGGCGATGCCGGCGAGTTGTCCGCCGAGGGTTGCGACCAGGTCGCAGCAGGCCTTCATGGTGCCGCCGGTGGCCAGGAGGTCGTCGACGATGAGGACGCGCTGGCCGGAGACGATGGCGTCGGCGTGCATTTCGAGGGTGTCTTGGCCGTATTCGAGGTCATAGCGTTGTGAGATGCGACGGTGGGGG
>JBBSAF010000237.1:0-4587 GCA_038252525.1 Tepidisphaerales bacterium | reverse complement strand
GGAGGGGGTCAATGTCTACATGGGCAAGCTGGATGCGGGCAAGGGCGTGAGCCTGGTGGGGCTGAGCGACGCGCAGATGGAGAAGGCCATCGCCGCCGCCAAGGCCGATGACGCGGCCGTCGCGGCCCGCGAGCCGGTCAAGATGGTGTCGGATCAGCTTCCCAAGCAGCGGTTGATGGTGGCGTACGTTCCGCTGGACCAGATCGTCTCGACGGCCTCGGATTATGCCCAGCGTTTCGGCGCCCCGGTGCAGGTGCAGTTGCCGCCGAATCTCCCGCCGATCGGCATGACGCTCGCCAAGGAGGGATCGACGCTGCGGGCGGATGCGTTCATCCCGACCACGCTGGTGCAAAGCCTGGTGGCCGCCGGAATGCAGGCGTTCATGGGAATGCAGGGCGGCGGCGCCGGTGGGGGGATGTGAGGAAACGTTATGGGTTGAGAGCTGAGAAAAGAGGGTTGTAAGTTGTAGGTTGTAAGTTGTAAGCAGCGGTGGCGGGCGGCGGACATTGGTTCGCCGCCCGCCGTTTTTATAGGAGCGTTGTGAGTTGAACACGGAGGAGCGTTGTGAGTTGCGCGTTGTGCGTTGCGAGTTGAACACGGAGGAGCGTTGTGAGTTGCGCGTTGTGCGTTGTGAGTTGAACACGGAGGAGCGTTGTGAGTTGTGCGTTGCGAGTTGAGCACGGACACCTCCCGCCTTCCAACTCCCAACTCCCAACCCACAACCCACAACTGCCTTCCTCAAGTCCCTCCCTCCCCACGTCCGATAATCCTCAACATGGCTTGGCGTGCGTTGTCGTCTCAACCCGGTCCCTGTTCGCGCCGATACGGGCGATGGGGGTTTGGGCAATTTTTGCCGGAGGCGACGAACATGACAGCCATGCACGCCACAACGATCAAATGGTCGCTGACGACCGCCGCGTTCTTTGCCGCGTTGACCGCGGGGGGGTGCGGGATGTTCCGCGGAGCCCCGGCGTCGGCGCCGTCGGACAACGGGGCGTTCGCCACGCCTCCGGCGCCGAATCAGCCGGACGCCCCGCGCGACCCGCAGCCGGTGCGGGCGTCGGAGATTGGCTACATGCCCGAGCCCTACCACGCGACGCCGGCGCCGAGCGTCAACGTCTTCGGGGAGCTCGATGGCGTGCAGCGTCCGGCCGGCGCGCCGGGCGGGGACGGCAATTTCCAGCAGCACACGTTCAACGCCGAGGGGTACGATTCGGCGGTGAACCTCGATCCGACCGGCAAGTGGATGGTCTTCACCAGCACGCGGCACTATCTGCACCCGAAGATCTACCTCCAGCGCGTTGACGGCTCGGCGGTGGTCGAATTGACCAACGACGCCTGCGACGACGCCTTCCCGACCTTCAGCCCCGACGGGCGCCGCATCGCGTTCTGCTCGACGCGCTCGGGCAACTGGGACATTTATGTGATGGACCTCGACGGGCGCAACGTGGTGCAGGTCACCAACGCCCCGATGCAGGAGTTGCATCCGACCTTCAGCCCCGACGGAACCCGCCTGGCCTTCAGCGCCATCGGCGGGCGCGGCGACCAGTGGGAACTGTGGACGGCCAATTTGACCACCGGCGAAAAGCGCCAAGTCGGGTACGGGCTGTTCCCCAAATGGTCCCCCGACAAGTCGCTCGACCGCATCGCGTTCCAGCGGGCGCGGCAGCGCGGCTCGCGTTGGTTCAGCCTGTGGACGCTGGATCTGGTCGATGGCGAGGCGAGGCGGCAGACGGAGATCGCCGCCAGCACCAACGCCGCGGTCATCACGCCGGCTTGGAGTCCGGACGGGGCGCATCTGACGTTCGCCACCGTGGTCGATCCATCCAACGCGGCGGCCGACCATTCCAATGGGCAGCAGGACATCTGGATCGTCAACGCCGACGGCACGGGACGACGGCGGCTCACCGAGGGCGCCGGATCGAACCTGATGCCCTGCTGGAGCGTTGATGATCGTGTGTACTTCGTTTCGGATCGGGGCGGCGCCGAGCGCATCTGGTCGGCCCGCACCGATGTGGCGACGAACACCGCGACGGCGAGCGCGTCGAAGCACGACGCCCCGGCGGAGGTCGGCGCCGCCGACACCCGCGAGATCGGCCACTGACCCCGACGCATGGCGGCGGGGCTTCATGGAGGAAGCCAATGCGACGCACCCCCGCCCTGATGGCGATCCCGATGCTCTTGGGCGTGGTCCTCGGCTGCGCATCGGAAAAGCCGTATGGCGTCGAGACGCAATTGTCGTATCCCGGCCCGGTGCGGCAGGTGTGGGCGGTGGCGCCGGTCATCAATCTGTCGGGTCAGCCGCTGGTCGATCCGATCCTGCAGGCCGACTTGCTTTATCAGCAGCTCCAGCAGGTCCACGGGCTGACGATCATCCCGGTGGACCGGGTGGCGGCGGTGCTGACGGCGATGCGATTGGAACAGATCCAGTCGGCCGAACAGGCGGAGAAGGTGTGCCAATCGCTGGGCTGCGATGCCCTGGTGGTGGCCACGATCACGGCCTACGACCCGTACAACCCTCCGAAGGTCGGGGCGTCGCTGGCGCTGTTCCCGGCCCACCAGGCCTCGACGCGGCAGGTCGATCCGCGCGAGCTGTCGCGATCGGCGTCCGGCCAAGGCGACGCCGCCATGCCCGACGACGGCGGATTCGTGCAGGTGGTGGGTCTTTACGACGCGGCCAACGGCTCGACGCGCGACGCGTTGATGGCGTATGCCGCCGGTCGCAACGATCCGAAAGGTCCTTTGGCCGATAAGGAATACATGGTGAGCATGGACCGTTATGTCGGGTTCGTGCACCACGAGCTGATACGGGGATTGCTGGAGTCGCCGCGACTGCCGCGGCCATGAACGGAGTCCCCTGATATCCCACCTTGGGGCGCGCCGCCCCGTCCATCCCCGGCGCGGGAGAGTCACGATGTCGCAGATGAAGATGCTGAGTCTGATGAAGGGCGATCAACAGTTCTGCTTCCGCTACGAGCCCGGCCACGAGGCCGACGTGCTGGATGCGTTGATCGACATGGTGAATCGGCGCGAGCTTCCGTTCGACTGGTTCGACGCGGCGGTGCTGTCCCACCAGCTCGGCGAGCATTTGGCAAAAGAATTGAAGACGTTTTTGCCGAAGAAAGCAGCATGAGTTATCGGGTTTGCCCCGACCGTCCGCCGGACGAGAGAGTGGGCGACCGACGGCTCAACGAGCAATCGTCTTGCCGACGCGGGATGCGGAGCAACCCGCGACGTGGGCCACCGGAGCGCCGGCCGTGTGGCAATTTCCCCTGGATGGGTCTTTGCGCACCACCGGTCATTATGAACAGCGCAACCGCATTGCCGCCCTTGCCCACGTCGTCCCCCGTCCCGCGTCACACGACGCCGCTCGTGGGACAGTTCCTCGACTACCTGAAGCTCGAGAAGCACTTCAGCGATTACACCGTCAAGAGCTACGGCGCGGACCTGGTGCAGTTCTGCCAGTTTCTGGCCGGCGAGATCGGACAGGCCCACGCCAACGTCCCGACGGGCACGGTCGATCATCCGCATCTCGACCAGCGCGTGCTGGAGGTGCAGCCGCTGGCGGTGCGCGAGTTCCTGGCGTACCTGTACGCCCAGAATTACACCAAATCGACCACCGCCCGGAAGCTGGCGACGTTGCGGAGCTTTTACAAGTTCCTGATCCGCCGCGGGCTGGTCCCGGTGACGCCGATGTTGTCGATCCGCACGCCCAAGCAGGAAAAACGGCTGCCCAAATGCCTGGACCTCGAACAGGTGCAGCGTCTGCTGGAGGCGCCGGGCGATGGAGACATTCTCGCCGCCCGCGACAAGGCGATGCTCGAGGTGCTGTATTCGTCGGGCATCCGGGTCAGCGAATTGGTCGAGCTTGAGAGCCAGGATCTGGATTTGCAGGAGGGCGTGCTTCGCGTCCGCGGCAAGGGTCGCAAGGACCGGCTGACGCCCATCGGCAGCCAGGCGATCGGCGCCGTGCAGCGCTATTTCGAGATGCGCAACGCCGACCCGAAGATGCAAGGCCCGCGAGCCTCCCGCGTCTTCCTCAACAAACACGGCGGGTCGCTGTCCACGCGCTCGGTGCGTCGGAAACTCGACAAATACCTGGTGGCCGCCGGATTGGATCCCGGGATCAGCCCGCACACGCTGCGGCACAGCTTCGCCACCCATTTGCTCAACAATGGCGCCGATCTGCGCAGCGTGCAGGAACTGCTGGGTCACCAGAGCCTCAGCACCACGCAGATTTACACGCACTTGACCACGCACCGGATGAAGGAGGTCTACGACCATGCCCATCCGAGGGCGGATGTGGACACGATCCCGCATCCCGCCGCCACCGCGGCGCCGATGCGGATGCTGTATCCGGCGAAGGCGGGGTAGGGGTCGTTCAAAGCTCGAGGAAAGCGAAAAGATCACGAAGATCACAAAGAGGCAAAGAAGAGGACAGAGCGATGATTCGGGGCCGGGGAACCGGCGGGGGGACTGGAAGGAAAGCGAACACGGCTCGAGGAGGCCGTGTTTTTTTATGCGCGGTGCGGAGGGGAGGGCGTTGGCATCCCGATGTGGGAAGCGGGGTGCGGGGTGGATTTTGGC
>JBBSAF010000236.1:0-4595 GCA_038252525.1 Tepidisphaerales bacterium | reverse complement strand
GGAGTTCGCAATGCACGTCGCGGGGGCGAGGCGCCTTGCACGCCCGCTGGTTTCGCGCGAACAGCTGGCGGAAGAGTTCGCAATGCACGTCGCGGGGGCGAGGCGCCTTGTTGTTATACATAAGACTTATACCGCCCTAAACTACGCTCCTGCCGAGAGATATGTAGCACAGCCGCCCTCGGCTGTGTCCCCCCGTATGCGCGCCGGGCGCCATTCCCTCAGCCGGGGGCGGCTGAGCTACAGAAATCGACGGAGACAAAGGCCGAGTTGCGTATAACAACGGCGCCGAGGCGGCCCGGCGACGAGAGGAGGCGGGAGGGCGTCGATGGGGGGCGGCGTCATGGGCGGACGCGGGGTGGGCGCCCATGGGGGGTGGCGTCATTTGCGGGCGCGGGGTGGGGGCGGCGAATGTCGAACGGTCACGGGCGCGATTTGACGGGGGGGGGAAGCGTCTTTAGGATCACCACGCCCACGGGACCGACATGCTGGCATTGGTAAGTGACATCCACGGCAATCTCGAAGCGCTCACGGCGGTCCTCGCGGAGATCGACCGGCGGGGCATCACGGACATCTTCTGCCTCGGCGACACCGTGGGGTACGGCCCCAACCCCATGGAATGCCTGGACTTGGTGCTCAAGCGGGCCAAGGCGTCGCTCATGGGCAACCACGATTTCGCGGTGTTTTATGAGCCGTACAACTTCAACAGCGGCGCCGAACAGGCGAGCTTCTGGACGCGGCAGTGCTTCGAGAACGACCCCGACGTGAAGCGCCGGGCCGACCGCTGGCGGTTTTTGGGGGATCTGCCGGTGCGGGTGAAGACCGAGCGGTTCGTGGCGGTGCACGCGAGTCCGCGGCGTCCGGTGAACGAGTATATTTTCCCCGATGACATCTACACCAATCCGGGGAAGTTCGTGAGCCTGTTCGAGCGGTTCGAGAAGCTATGTTTCGTGGGCCACACGCACGTTCCGGGGGTTTTTTTGGAAGGCCCGGACTTTTATTCGCCCGACGAGTTGGATTATCGGTTCGAGCTGTCCGATGAGAAGGCGATCATCAACGTCGGGAGCGTGGGTCAGCCGCGCGACCGCGATCCGCGGGCGAGCTTCGTGGTGCTGGCGGACAATGCCATCGAGTTCGTGCGGCTGCCGTATGACGTGGACACGACGGTGAAGAAGGTGGAGGCGATCCCGGAGTTGGACAATTTCCTGGGGACGCGGCTGTTGGACGGTCGCTGAGGGCGCGGGACGGGGTGGGGCGAGGATCGGCGGGGGATTTTGTTGATTTTGTTCGACGGGGGCGTTGAACCGTTATTGAAGGAAGTCGATGCAGACAAGGCGATTGGTCATCTTCATGGTGGCGGGGATGGCCCTCATCTTCGGCTGGCAACTGTTCATCAATTCGATGTACCAGCGCCACCCGGACTGGAAAAAACCGGGGTCGGCGACGACCCAGCCGGTCGGTTCGCCGGCGATGAGCGGGTCGGCGACGAACCCGGCGGGGATGAATCCGACGGCGACGACGAACCCCGCGGTGGCGACGAGCGGGCCGACGAGCGGGCCGACGACGGCGATGATGCCGCTGACGGCGGCGCCGGGCGGGCCGCGGACGGTCGAGATCGGGTCGGCCAAGGCGGACGACGCGGGTTTTCGCATGGCGATCACGCTGACCAGCCAGGGGGCGGGGATCGAGGGGGTGGTGCTCAACAAGTTCACGCGGACGGTGAGCCGGGCCGATCGATATGACTATCAGCGCCCGCTGACGACGGGGGCGGGGGCGTTCGTCGCGCTGGCGACGCGGTCGGTCGAGGTGGACGGGGTGACGACGGACCTGTCGGGGGTGAACTGGACGGTCGAGGATCGCCCCGAACCGGGGGTGGCGGCGTTCCACATCGACATTTCCGACGGCAACGGGCCGGTGCTGCGGATTCGCAAGGTGTATCAATTGAGTGCCCGAAGCGAAGTCGGGGACATGGGATACGAGGTGCAGGTCAGCGAGCAGCTCCAAAATCTGACGAAGCGGGAGCTGTCGGTCAAGACCACGCTGAACGGGCCGGTGCCGCCGGTGCGGGAGCTGGACACCAGCGACGACCGGCAGATCGTGGCGGCGTACAACGGGGAGGGTCGGCTGAAGGTGACGAGCCATTTGCTCAACGATTTCAAGCCGGAATTGGCCGAGATCGACCTGACCAAGCAGAAGGACAAGGCGTATCCGCTGGTGTGGTTCGGGGCGAGCAGCGTCTATTTCGACGCGATCGTTCGTCCGATCCCGTCGGTCGAGGGGGCGGCGTCAGCGGATTATGTGGCGAAGGTGACGGCGACGAGCCTGAATCCGTCGGCCAAGCCGGAGGACCGGCTGATCGGCACGACGATGACGACGCAGGCTTTTTCGCTGGCGGGCGGCGGGGAGCAGGTGGTGCCGCTGCGGGTGTTTTTCGGTCCAAAGACGCGGGCGCTGTTGCAGTCGAATTATTACGCGACGTTCCCGGTGGGGTATGACCAGACGCTGGACACGCTGAACAGCGGGTGCGCGAATTATTGCACGGTCGGGCCGCTCATCAGCGGGCTGGTGTGGATGCTGCGGGCGTTTTACTTCGTGTTCCGGGATTGGGGGCTGGCGATCATCGGGTTGGTTCTGGTGGTGCGGCTGGTGCTGCATCCGATCACGAAGAAGTCGCAGGTGAACATGGCGAAGATGGGCAAGTTCGGCCCGGAAATCGAGCGACTGAAGAAAAAGCACGGCGAGAACAAAGAGGATTTGAACAAGGCGATGATGCAGTTCTACAAGGAGCACGGCTTCACGCCGATCCTGGGCTGCCTGCCGATGTTCCTGCAGATGCCGATCTGGATCGCGCTGTGGAGCGCGTTGCAGAACACCTTCGAGCTGCGACACGCGAACTTTTTGTACGGGCTGACGTGGATCAAGGATCTGAGCCATCCGGACCGGCTGATGTATTTCCCCGATTCGGGGTTCAGCCTGATTTTCCTGCACATCGACGCGCTGAACGTGCTGCCGATCCTGATGGCGGGGGTGTTCTGGCTGCAACAGAAATACATGCCCAAGGCGGCGACCGCGACCAAGGAGCAGGAGTCACAGCAGAAGATGATGCAGTGGATGACGCTGCTGTTTCCGCTGTTTCTCTATAACAGCCCGAGCGGGTTGAACTTGTATATCCTCACGAGCACGACGATCGGGATTTTCGAGTCCAAGCGGATTCGGGACCACATCAAAGAGCGCGAGGAGGCCGAGAAGGACGGTCGGGTGATCGTCGAGGCACGGCCCACGCGCGGGGCGCGGCGCGGGGACGGCGGCGTGGCGACGGCGGAAGTGAAAAAGGGCGGGATCGGCGGGTGGCTGGCGGATTTGCAGGCCAAGGCCGAGGAGATGAGGAGGAAGAAGTAGGGGGAAGGCGGTAGGCGGTAGGCGGAAGGAGGGTAGGGGGAGAAAGAGTGGGCGGTTGCCGGTTGGGGGTTGTCAGGAGGAGGCGTGTGGGATGAGCGGGCGACCATTTGCGCGGTGGGGACGGGGCGGGGGGCGTCGGGGAGGGGGATTGTGCGCGTGAGCGGGGAGGGGGCATGGTCGATCGCGGGGGGGATTTGGGAGGGCGGGGCGTTCGCGGCGGGGCGGGTGGTCGCGGGGACGGTGCGGGTGCGGGGGATGGGGGCCCCGGCGGAGGCGTACTGTTTCGCCGGGCCGGGGAGTTATACGGGGGAGGACCAGATCGAGTTGCATGTGCCGGGGAACCCGCTGATTTTGCGGTGGGTGGTCGATGCGCTGATCGCCGGCGGGGCGCGGTTGGCCGGGCCGGGGGAGTTCACGGCGCGGGGGTATTTCAACGGGCGGATGGATCTGTCGGAGGCCGAGGGAGTGGCGGGGGTGGTGGCGGCGGAGAACGCCGGGGCGCTGTCGGCGGCGCGGCGGTTGATGGGGGGGGAGTTGGCGCGTCGGCTGAAACCGATCGCCGAGCGGTTGATCGAGACGCTGGCGCGGGTGGAGGGGGGAATCGATTTTTCGGAGGAGGGGATTTCGTTTTTGGATGACGCGGGGTTGGCCGGGCGGATCGGGTGGATCGACGGGGAGTTGGGGCGGTTGATCGGAGAAAGCGGACGGATCGAGGCGCTGGCCCATGAGCCGACGGTGGTGCTGGCGGGGCGGCCGAACGCGGGGAAGAGCACGCTGCTGAACGCGTTGGCCGGGGAGTCGCGGGCGGTGGTGTCGGCGATCGCGGGGACGACGCGGGATGCGATCAGCGCGAAGGTGGCGCTGCGACGGGGGGTGGTTCGCGTGGTGGACGTGGCGGGGGTGGAGGAGGCGATCGCGGAGGAAGGGGGCGTGGAGGGGGAGGGACGGGGGCGAGGCGCCCCCGCGACAGGGGAGGGGAGTGGTGAGTCGATAGGATCGGGGGATGGGGCAGCGCGCTGGGGGAAGGACGAAGGTGCGGGAGGATGCGGGGGCGCGATGGGCCCGTCACGGGGGGAAGGACCACTCCCTTACGGTCGCGGTTCGTTGGAGGGGGGGGGACGGGGGCGAGGCGCCCCCGCGACAGGGGAGGGACGCGAAACGATGGAGGCGGGGATGGGGCGGCGGGCGCGGGAGGAGGT
>JBBSAF010000235.1:0-4606 GCA_038252525.1 Tepidisphaerales bacterium | reverse complement strand
GTGGATTCGGTCGCGCCGGGAACCAGCGTCGGCAGCGTCCGCCCCTTGCGCTCCATAGTCTCCAACTGCCCGTAGGATTCTTTTTTCTTCTTCAACGACGCCTGGAGCTCCTCCTCGTAGCCGCCCATCGGCCAGAAGGGGATCACCAACGCCACCAACGCGATCACGCCGCAGATGATGCTCAGCAGGTTTTTCTTCACGATGTCCATTGCGCTTCCTCTCGAACGTCGATCAAGGAACCCTCACTGCCCGGGCGTCTCGCCCGCCGGCGCCGGCTTCGGCGGATCCAGCACCACCGCCACCAGCACCCGCACCACCCAGTCGTTGCGCACATCCTCGTTGGTCACGCGGTCCCGGTACGGGGCGTCGGGGTCGGCCGCCGCGCCGGGGGTGTTTCCGCCATTGCCGCCGGGATAACCGGAATTGGCGCCGGGATAGCCGCTGTTGCCGGGGTATCCGGCGCCGGGATACCCCGGTGTCGTCCCCGGATAGCCGGAATTGCCGGGGTTGTAGCCGCCGGTCCCGCCCGCCGGCGCCTGGCCGGTTTTGGCCGACTGGTACGCCGTCAGCAGCGCCTGCATCCGCGCGGTGTCCCCGGACAAACGGTTGCCCGAAACGATGTTGACCTTGGCGATGTAATACGGGCGATTGCCGAAGGTCTTGTCGGCCTTCAAGGCGTCAAGACCCGCCACCACCTGCCGATCGACCAGCTCGACCCCGGCGTTGTTGGGGGTCACGCACTCCAACGTCAACAGGTACCCGCGCGGGGTCGCGCCCCCCTCGCCCGCGACCGCGGGCGTCGCCGGGGTTGACGGACCCCCATACCCCGGACCGCCGGGGTACCTGCCTCCGCCCGGCCCGCCGGGATACCCCCCCGGCCCGCCGGGACCGCCCCCATACGCGCCACTCGGATACCCGCCGCCGTAGCCGCCGCCGGGGTTGCCCCCCCCGGCACTCGGCAACACCCCGCCGTCGGCGAGCTTCTTGAACTCCGCATCGCTCTGACCGAGCACCGTGGTCATGTCAGCCACATAACGCGACGAGATCGAGTCGATGAAAATCAGGTTCCGCGCGCCTCGCGGCGTCGCCGTCAAAGCCTTGACATCGGCGTCCACCGGCGGGGGCGCCGGCAGAACCGAATAAATGTCGGTCAACAGATTCGGCCACACCTGCCGGTACGCCGCCAGCGATTCGACATTGACGATCCGCTGCCGGTCGGCGCTGCCGGAGTTCTCCACCTCGCTCCAACGCGAATCGAGCTGCCGCGCCTGGTTCAGCACCTTCTGCACCGCCGCCGAATCCGTCTTGGCGTCGTTCGATTGCCCGGCGATGTCCGAGAACATCAAGCTGCCGTACGCAATCCCCGTCCCCAGCGCGAACAGCGCCGCCGCGGCGCCGAACCACTTGGTCTTCTCCTGCCATTCCTTGGCCCGACGGATCGACTCCGGCAGCAGCGAACTGCCGATCTTACCCTCCCCCAGAACCTGCAGCGCCAGCCCGTATGCCGCCGGCAGCGACAGCAGGTTCTCATTGAAGCTCGTCGCCAGCTTCCCGTCGTCCGGCGCCCCGGCGGTGAAGCCGTTGATGTACTCGACGTCCAGTTGCAGGTTCTGCTGGAGATATTTCTGCAACCCCGGCAGCCGGAACGTCCCCCCCAGCCCCAAAATCCGACCGATCCGCGAGTCGCGGTGCACCGAGGCGTAAAACCCGATCGACCGTTGGATCTCCGCCACCAGATCCGCGAACACCGGCCTCATCGCCTGGAATATCTGCCGGGCATACTTGCTCGTCTTGGCGTTGCGCTTGAGCTCCTCGGCCTTCTGGAAGTTCAGCTTGAACGCCTTCACCAACGCCTCGGTGAAGTTGTTTCCCCCGATCGGGATCGACCGCAGCCACACCGTCTCGCCGTCGGCGATCACCAGGTCCGTGTTCTCCGCCCCCAGGTCCACGATCATCGTCGTGCCCTTCAGGCGGTCGTCGTGATACATCGCGTTGTAGACCGCCAGCGGGTTCATCTGCACCAGCTGCACGTTCAGGTCGATGTCCGTGAAATACTTGATCTGCTGCCCCACCAGCTCCTTGCGCATCGCGAAGATGCCCACCTCCACATCCGGCGACTCCGGATCCTGGAACAGCTGGTAGCTCCACTCGACATCCTCCAGCGGGACCGGGATCTGCTGGATCGCCTCGAACCGCACGATCTCCGGAATCTTCCGCGGCTCCACCGGCGGCAGCTTGATGAACCGCGCGAAGCTCGACTGCCCGCTCACCCCCACCCCCACCAAACCCCCCTTGGTCTGGTGACGCTGCACGAAGTTCGCCAACGCCGTCTGGATCAGCGACTGGCGATTGTCCCCCGCGTTGCTCAGCACCTGCTCGTGCTCGATGATCTCGAAATCGTCCACCCGCAACCGCCCGCCATCCCGGACGAGCTTCACCGCCTTGAGAGCGCGGTTGCCGATGTCGATACCCCACGCGAAACGGGCCGTAGCCATGGTGACTCCTCGTGATCGGACCGCCGACCTGCGTCCGCTTGGAACCGGTCGGGGCATTCAGGCATCAAGCACGCGACCGCCGCCGCCGCCCCGACAATCCGCCGCATGTTCCCATGGTGTAACCGCTTGCGCCCAATGGTTCAACCTTCTTGCCCCGTCCAGACAGCCCCCGCTGTTTATCAGACGCCGCCCATGGGATAAGGTTCACCTCGCGACGATGCTTTTTTCCCGCCGCCCAACCCATGCGAACCTTCCACATCCACACCCTCGGCTGCAAGGTCAACCAATACGAATCCGAGCAGATCGCCACCCTCCTCCGCGCCCGCGGCCTGATCGAATCCTCCCCCGATGCCGCCGACCTCCGCCTCGTCAACACCTGCGCCGTCACCACCCAAGCCGCCGCCAAAAGCCGCCAAGCCGTCCAACGCTCAGTTTCCCTGCCGATCCTGACCGACCCCTCCGCGATCCTCGTTTCACCGTCTGCCTCCCACGCTCCCCGAATCCGCCCCGCCCGCGTCGTCGCCGTCGGCTGCTGGACCACCTCCGACCCCGCCCAAGCCGCGAAAATCCCCGGCCTCCACGCCATCCTCACCCACCGCCACAACGTCGCCGCCGAACTCGACGCCCTCCTCACCCGCTGGGGCCTGCCCCCCGTGCCCAACCCGCAACCCGTCACAGCAGGCGGTGGGCGGAAGGAAATTACGCGGAAAAACGATAGTGGCGTCCGGTCCTCCCTCCCCACCGCGCAACCCCCGTCCCTCCCCCTTACAACCGACAACTTGCAACGTGCAACCGTCCTCCCCTCCCTCCCCCCTCCCAACCCGCAACTCGCAACCCACAACTCCCTCTCCACACACAACGCACAACCCACAACCCGCAACTCCCTCCCCACTTACAACCCACAACTTACAACTTACAACCTCCCTCCCCCTCCCTCCCCCTCCTCCACTCCCGCATCCCCGGCCGCCAACGCGCCCACCTCAAGATACAGGACGGCTGCGACGCCCACTGCACCTACTGCATCATCCCCTCCCTGCGCCCCGCCCCTTGGAGCAAACCCGCCGACAGCGTGATCGCCGAGGCCCGCGCCCTCGTCGCCGCCGGACACCGCGAGCTTGTCATCACCGGCATCTTCCTCGGCGCCTACGGCCAGCCCACCGCCCTCCGTCGCCGCCAGTCGTCCGATTCGCAACATTCCCTCGCCCGTCTCGTCCGACGCCTCGGCGCCGAAGTCCCCGACCTCCATCGCCTTCGCCTCAGCAGCATCGAACCCGGCGACCTGACCGATGATCTCCTCGCCGCCTTGGCTTCCAACCCCCAGGTCGTCCCCCATTTCCACATCCCCCTGCAAAGCGGCGACGACGACATCCTCCGCCGCATGAACCGCCAATATCGCAGGTCCGACTACCTCGACATGCTCGCCCGCCTGACTGCCGCCTTCGACCGTCCGGCCCTCACCACCGACATCATCGTCGGCTTCCCCGGCGAAACCGACGAGCAATTCGCGCGAACCCTGGACATCGCCGACCGCGCCGCCTTCCTCCACATCCACGCCTTCCCCTTCTCACCCCGCCCCGGAACCGCCGCCGCCCGCTGGACCGCGGATTTCGTCCCCGCCGACACCCTCCGCACGCGCCTCGCCCAACTCGCCGACGCCTCAACCCGATCCTCCCTCGCCTTCCGCCGTCAATTCCTCGGCCAAACCGTCGAGGTCCTCGTCGAACGCGACCCGTCCAACTCCCCCCTCGGCCACGGCCGCTGCGAACGCTATTTCGACGTCCACTTCCCCACCCGTCCCTCCGCCGGCGCCGCCGTCACCGTCCGCATCAACTCCATCGACGCCAACCGCACGCTCGGCGCGCCGGTTGCCACTCCGCCCTCACGATAATGCGCGGGTTTCACACGTGGCCGCACCGTCCCTGTCCACCGACCCGCCGGCGCATCCCCGTGGCGGCGCGGTCCCGTCGCAGTCACGTGTTGGAACTGTCTTTTTGTCGCGGGGGCGCCTCGCCCTCGCCCCCGGCATGACCGGCAGAAGACGAGCATGGAAGATGTGAAAACCCCCATTGAGCGCCGTCGCCATTGGCTTTGACTGAAAAGGCGAGGGCGAG
>JBBSAF010000234.1:0-4661 GCA_038252525.1 Tepidisphaerales bacterium | reverse complement strand
TGTCCAAAGTCTTTTTCGTCGTCTGGACAGGTCCGCGCCCGGCTGTTATGATCCCCGACCCCCTGTTGCCAGGGGGCGGTTCTTTGTTTACGAGTTTCGAGGATTCCCATGGCCTACAAGTTCAAGCCCAAGAAAGCCGCCAAAAAGCGCTTCAAGGTCACCGCCACCGGCAAACTCAAGGCCGGGCATTCCAAGACCTCGCACTTGATGAGCGGTCGCACCAGCAAGAAAAAGCGTGAACTGGGTCGCACCCAGATCCTGTTCGAGGGTCACGCGTCGAACATGCGCCAGTTCATGGGGATTTCGGGACTGCGTCCCAAGCAGATCGCCCACGAACGCGCCATCGACGCCCGCGAACGCGCCGCCATCGAGACCGCCGAGACCACCGAAACCCCCGAATCCGCCGCCCCCGCCGCGGAATGACGATACAAGCGGCCGCCTTCGGGTGGCCCATCAAGCGCCGGCGCGTCGCCGGCGCGGCCAAGCCCGTCGCCAACGCGACTTGTGCCCCTGGCCCCAATTGTCCCTGAAAGGATTTCACCATGCCCCGAGTCACCGGTGGCGTCACCCACGCCCGCAAACGAAAACGCATCCTGAAGCGCGCCAGCGGCTTCCGCGCCTCCCCCGGCACGCAGTACCGCCAGGCGCTGGAGTTCACGCGCAAGGCCGACGTGTACGCCTATCGCGACCGTCGGCAAAAGAAGCGGCATTTCCGCTCCCTGTGGATCAGCCGGCTGTCGGCCGCCGTCCGCATGCGTGGGGTGAGCTATAGCCGGTTCATTCCCGCGTTGGTGGCCGCCGGCATCGAGCTGAACCGCAAGATGCTGAGCGAGATCGCCATCGCCGACCCGACGGCGTTCGACGCCATCGTCGAGCTGGCCCGGCCGCATTTGCACGTGATCAAGGCGGCGTAAGTCGATTCTGGACAACTGGTTATCATTCGCCGCACCCGGTCGCCGCGCGTCCGGGTGCGGTTGTCTATGCAGTGGTCAGTTGTCAGTTGTTAGTGTCAGGCGCCGGGGGGTTGGGGATATTCGGATGTTAAGTGGCGTCCCATTTCGCCGATGAAATATGCGGCGGAGTAATTTTGTATTGAGGAACCCCATGCCCGACATCCTGCTTGCCGAATCGTCCGCCGTGGACGCCGAGAATATCGCCCGGATGCTCGAGGCCGAGGGGCATCGCGTCTACTGGGCCGACAATGGGCGCGACGCCATCGAGGCGCTCTTGGAGGAGTGCATCGAGGTGATCGTGATGGAGGAGAATCTGCCGTCCATCGACGGGCTGACGTTCTTGGAACTCACCCGCGAGGATTTGTTCCTTCGCCAGCCGGTGATCGTGCTGACCGCCGACGGCCGGCTCACCGCCAACCCGCGGACCGCCGAACTGGGGCTGTTCGCCACCCGTCCCAAGGCCAACCTGACCGACGCCTGGCTGCTGGAGCGAATCGAAACCGCGGCGGCCGAGTTCCTGCGGGACTGCGCCGACAGGTTGACCGACGATGCCGTTTAGCCGCGGCGTCGATCCCGCGTCTCGAACAACGGTCTCCCGTCGCACGGACTTTCAGGGGCGCGGCGCCGGGGGGAGGGGGGCGAAGTCGATGGATTTCAGGACAACCGGGGGGGTATTGATCTCGGACTGCACGCCCACGACGGCGGATTCGGCGGGGGACCACGCGGTGGCTTGGTTGGCGACGATGCGGAGGGGGATCGTTTGCCAATCGCCGGTGCAAAGCACAAATCGCCGGTCGGGAAGAGACTCGAAGTTCTCGGGACGGTCGGTGGAGACGCCGACTTGGCACAGCGTGTCCTTTTCGCCGCGAAGGGTCAACCGGACGACCAGCGAAGGGAAGTTGGCCAGAATCGGTCGAAGATCGACGCCCGCCACGCTGAGGCGCCGACCGATCAGGCCGGGGGATTGGATCGAAAGGCCGTCGGCGGCGAGGTGGATGAGTTGGGGAAACGGGCCGGAGCGGGCGGGCGCCGACAGGTCGGCGGTCGTCCAATGAAGGGGCGGACCGGGGACGACCTTCCATGTGCGATGGGTGACGGTGGGAACGCCGGGGTTGAAGACGGCTGCGGCGGTGACCGATGATCGCCTTGGGTTGATGGCGACGAGGCGCAGGCCGACCCAGGCGTCGGCGAGTTCGTGGCCATTGATGCGCAGGATGTTCTTGAGGCGGGCGTTGGGTTCGTCGGTCGGGCGGGATTGCAGCTCGATCTGCATGGGGGCGATGGTGGGGACGACTTTCGACAGGTCGAAGCGTTCGACGGCGCCGGCGGGGATGGACCGTGCGACCTCGCCGTGGCGGCCGGTTCCGATGACCATCGCGAAGGGGGATGGACCGCCGAGGGCGCCGGCCAACGCATCGGGCACGCCGGCGGTTTCGGTCGCGGTCCACGGTCGGCCGTTGGATCGGACGGCGAGAAGGATGGACTCGGGGCGGGCGGCGATCCAGTCGGACAAGGTCGCCTGCGTCGATTCGACGAGTTGCCCGGTCAGCCCGGCGTTCACCAAAAGCGACTCGACGGCGCGGTCGTCGTACAAGATGGCTTGCCCACCGGCGACCGCTTGGGCGAGGGCCTCGGGCGAGATCGCCGCGGGACCGTCGGCGGGATCGGACAGCACCCGATACGACACGTCGGGTCTCACGGATTCATCGGACAATCCCGCGTTGGGACCGGCCAGCAGCCACCCGATTTTGGCGTCGTCGGGGATCGGTCGGTCCATCGCGGCGGCGAGATGGCGGGCGAGTTCGTCGGTGCGGATGCGCCGGCCGGTGGCGTTGAGGTGTTTGTCGGTGTCGAAAAACCAGTCCGGCGGGAAGACGCCGTCGCCGGGGTGGTCGATCGGGACGATGCCGCACTGGTCGAACAGTTTCAGCAGCGCCGGCGACGGGACGGCCGACGCGGGGTCGTAGGCGGTGGGGCGGCTGATGTTCGGCCAGGTGTAAAACAGTCGCACGTGGCTGGCGTTGGCCCAGGCGGCGAAGGATCGGACGGCGGCGGTGGCGCGGGGGGGCAACTCCCGAGGCATCGGCAGCGCCGCGAACTCGAAGAAGTTCCGCCGCCCGGGGATCGCCATCCGCAAGTCGCCGGCGGCATCGAGGTGGGCGACATCGTACATGTTCTCCAAGTGGGCGTGGCGGCCGCGAAGGTATTTGACGAGGCGCTCGACCGACGGCCCATAGTCGGCCAAGGGGACGGCGTACAGCCCCTCGATGCCATGGCGAAGGCCCTGGTGGAACCAATACGACTTGTCATAACTGGTGAAATACGCGAACTCGATATCCTCGAACTCGCCCTTGGGATCGGCCCACATGCCGTAGGCGAGCGACAGGACGACGACATCGCCGGGGCGGAGGGCGCGGCGGGCGCGGTCGAGGAGGTATTCGACGCCCAACCCCGCGTGGGTGGCGTAATTGACGGCGGGCAGGTTCAGCCGGCGACCGAGTTGGGCGGCGTCGATGCCAAAGAGGGCGTCGGAGCCGCCGACGATCACCAGCCGCGGCGCGGTCGCGGCGTCGGCCATGGCGAGGTCCTTGCGGCGGTACAGCGCGTCGATGAAGTTGGCGTCGGTGCGGGTGTATTGGTTGATGAGGCCCCAAGTCAGGATCGGCCAGAGCAGGGCGAGGGCGGCGACGGCGCCGAGCCAGGTCCGGCCGAAATGGTTGGCCGACCGGGTGGCGACGGGTTTGAGGGTGTAATCGTGGGCGCGGGACCTGCGGGGCGGGGGCGCCAAGTCGGATTGGACCAATCGGGTGGACATCGGACGGGGCGATCCTATCGGACGGGGGCGAACGATCAACCTCGCCGATGCACCAAGGCCGCGGCGGATCAAAGGCGGGGCGGGTCGATGGCGGGGAGCTTGCCGTCGAGGAACTCGCGGAGGAATCCGGCGGCGGCGAGGGCGTCGAGGCGACGTTTTTTGTCGGCGCGGGTCAACTTCTCCCCGCCCCGACGGCGCTGGGCGAGAACCTGTTCGGCGTCGAAACTGCTGAGGCGCTCATCGACGAACACGATCGCGGCGCTCGTCAATGCCGCGAGGCGGTCGGCCCAGGCGAGCGTCCGCCGGGCGCGGTCGCCGATCGAGTCGTCCATGTTGAGCGGCAGTCCGACGACGATGCGCTGGACCGATTCGGCGGCGACGAGGGCGGCGATGGGCGCCAGCGCCTGATCGGGATCGGTGACGCTCAACACATCCAGCGGCGTGGCGAACCGTCCTCCCTCGTCGGACATCGCCAGTCCGATCCGCCGGTCTCCGAGATCGATCGCCAAGGTACGCATGGGGGGGGAAGGGAAGTTGCGAGTTGTGGGTTGTGGGTTGTGAGTTGGATACGGGGGGAGGGAGGGAAAATGGCTGTAAGTCGCAAGTTGCAACGGGGGAGGGGTTTCATGTTTTCAGAGGGGGGGGAAACGCTCCCTCACGGCCGCGGGTTGAGGGAGAGGTTGCGGTCGATACTCCTCTTTCAGAACTTACAGCCTCCAACCTCCAACCTGCAACCTGCAACCTGCAACCTGCAACCTGCAACAGTAGGCGGTAGGCGGAAGGAAAGTAGGCGGAGAAGACAGGGGAGGCATCCATCCTCAACTCGCAACGCACAACTCGCAACTCCCCACTCGCAACTCACAACTCACAACCCTCCCGTCATTGGTATTTCC
>JBBSAF010000233.1:0-4662 GCA_038252525.1 Tepidisphaerales bacterium | reverse complement strand
GGCGCCGGAGCCGCGGACGCTGAAAAAGCACGACCTGGTGACGATCGTGATACGGGAGGAGAGCACGTACAGCTCGGAGGCCAACACGGAGTTGAAGAAGCAGGGGTCGATCGATGCGAAGCTCGAGGACTTCGTGAAGTTGAACATCAAGAACTTCGCGATCGAGGCGGGCAACTTCGGGTCGGCTCCGGGGGTGAAGGCGACGGGGACGCGGGATTTCAAGGGGGAGGGGAAGACCGACCGGACGGACAATTTCGAGGCCCGGATCACCGGCGAGGTGCTGGATGTGAAGCCCAACGGGACGCTGGTCATCCAGGCCCGCAAGCGGATCAAGACCGACGAGGAGGAGCAGTATTTCATCCTCACCGGGACCTGTCGGGCGGAGGATGTGTCGGCGGACAACACGGTGCTGAGCACGCAGTTGTACGACCTGGATTTGCAGAAGAACCACAAGGGGGCGGTGCGAACCGCGACGGAACGGGGATGGATCCCGAAATTATTGGACCTCATCAATCCGTTCTGACGAAGAAATGGGTGTGAAAGGCCGACGAACCGACAGTTTGACGAGGGTGATGGCGGCGGTGGCGCTGGCGATGTGCCTGGCCGCGCCGGCGATGGCGGTGAAGGTGGCGGACATCACGCGGCTGAGCGGGGCGCGGTCGAACGTGTTGACGGGGTGGGGGCTGGTGACGGGGTTGAAGGGCACGGGGGACGGCGGCGCGTTCGCGGCGACGATCAATCCGTTGGCGGAGCTGCTCAAGAAGTTCTCCGATCCGGTGACGGCGGGGGAATTGTCCAACGCACAGAATGTCGCGGTCGTGCTGCTGACGGCGACGATCTCGAACAACGGCGCCCGCAACGGCGACCGGCTGGACGTGTACGTGACGAGCCTGGGGGCGGCGAGCAGCCTCAAGGGCGGAAGGCTGTTCGTGTCGCCGATGCAGGGACCGATGCCGGGCGGGGGGATTTTGGCGCTGGCCGACGGGGCGTTGGTGATCGAGGATCCGGCGACGCCGACGGTGGGGGTGGTGAAGGGGGGCGCGGTGATGGAGGTGGATCTGCCGGCGACGTACATCGAGTCGGGGCGGTTCACGCTGGTGCTGGAGGATCCGAGCGCGAGTTGGACGACGGCGAGCACGATCGCCAAGATCATCAACGATTCCGAGAGCGCCGCGGGGGAGATACTGGCGGTGGCGGTGGACCCCAAGAACGTGGTGGTGACGATACCGCGGATCGAGCTGGAGCGCCCGGACAGCTTCATCAGCCGGGTGCAGCGGTTGCCGGTGCCGATGCTGCCGACCGAGGCGCGGGTGCGGATCAACGAGCGGACGGGGACGATGATCGTGACGGGGGACGTGGAGATCAGCCCGGTGGTCATCAGCCACAAGGGGCTGACGATCACGACGATCACGCCGGCGCCGGTCCCGACGGCGCGGAACCCGCGGCTGGGGAGCAAGGATGTTCTGGCGATCGACCCGCAAAACACGGGGGGGGCGAAGTTGCAGGATCTGGTGAACGCCTTGGATCAGTTGAAGGTTCCGGCGGAGGATCGGATCACGATCATCAAGGAGCTGTACAAGATCGGCAAGCTCAACGCGAAGCTGATCGTGGAGTGACAAGTCGGGGCGCCGGAGCGGCGTCGGGTCGGGAAGCGTCGGAGACGCATATGGTGGCATCCACTATCAATACTTTGCATCGCGCGACGACGCGGCCGGCGGGTCCGGGGGCGTCGGCGGCAGCGGCGTCGGGCGGCGTGGCGGCGTCGGGCGGCGTGGCGGCGGCCGGTGGCGCGGCGGCGTCGGGCGTGCTTCGTCCGATGGGGGCGGGGGATTGGGGCGGGGCCTTGGCGGCGGCGACGGCGTTGCGGCCGATGGAGGCGTCCGACCGCGTGCCGGGCAGCGTCGATGCGGCGTCGTCCAAACACGATCAACTGGTGGAACAGGCGCGAAAATGGGTGGCCCAGACGTTCTACGGGCAATTGCTCAAGCAGATGCGGGAAAGCCCGTTCAAGAGCGAGATGTTCAGCGGGGGCCGGGGCGGGGAGGCGTTCGGGGGGATGATGGACCAACAATTGGCCGACCGCATGTCCCGCTCGGCCGGGGACAAGCTGGTGCGGAGCATCGTGAGAAAGTTCGAGGCCAAGGCGGCGTACGACCGGCAATCGCCGGGGGCGGCGATGAACGCGGGGGGTTCGTCGGTGGCGGCCAAGGCGTCGGTGGAATCGTCGAATCCCATTGCGAATGTGAGGGTGCATGTCGCGTCACGTCCTTGACTTGGAGGTGGTGCTGGGCGCCCTGGTGGGCGAGCACGAGCGGCTGCTGCGGCTGTTCGATTCGCAGCAGTCGGCGATGCGCTCGCTGGATCTGCGGTCGATGGAGACGGTGCAGCGCGACCAGGAGGCGTGTCGGTTGCGGATCGCGGCGTTGGAGACGCGGCGCCGGTCGATCGCGCTGACGATGACGCGGGAACTGGGGTTGGGCGAGATGTTGACCCTCGCGCGGATCGCCGAGATGCACCCGCAGCGGGCGGCGGATTTGCTGGAAGCGCGGGATCGGCTGAAATCGGCGGCGGGCAAGGTGGCGGATCGGACGCATGTGGTGGGCCGGCTGGCGACGGCGGTGCTGGGGCACCTGAACACCGCGGTGCGGCTGGTGGCCGGGGCGGTGGAGCAGGCGGGGGTTTACACGAAGAACGGGACGCCGCGGGCGCCGGTTCGCATCGGCGTGATGGAAGCGGTGGGATGACATGTCATTGATCGGCGCTCTCAACATCGGCAAGTCCGCCTTGGCGACCCAGCAGGCGTCGATCCAGGTGACGGGCAACAACATCGCCAACGCCGGGAACGCCGACTACACGCGGCAGACCGGTTCGCTGACACCGACGACCAGCCAGCAACTGCGTCCGGGGATATTCCTGGGCACGGGGGTGGACCTGTCGTCGGTGAGCCGGCAGATCGACGAGGCGTTGACCGGGCGGCTTCGGGGGAGCGTGAGCGACCAATCGGCGGCCGACACGCTGGAGCAGTGGCTGGGGCGGATCGAATCGACGTTCAACGAATTGAGCGACGGGGATTTGTCGACGCAGATGAGCACGTTCCTCAACAGTTGGTCGGACCTGGCGAACAATCCGCAAGACGGGGGGCTGCGGCAGGTGGTGATCCAGGGGGGTCAATCGTTGTCCAACGCCTTCGGGAACCTCAACCGGCAACTGGTGTCGATGGAGGGGGATGTCGATACGCGGATGGAGGCGCTGGCGACGCAGGCGGACCAACTGGCGTCGCAGGTGGCGGATCTCAACGGGCAGATCGTCCGGGCCGAGGGGGGCGCCGCGGGGCAGGCCAACGGGCTGCGCGACCAGCGCGACGCGGTGCTGAAGCGGCTGTCGGACCTGGCGGGGATCAAGACCGTTCCGCAGGCCAACGGGCTGCTGGATGTGTACGTGGGGGGCGAGCCGCTGGTCACGGGGACGAGCAGCCGGGGGATTTATTTGGACCGCAAGAGCGTGGGCGGCGAGTTGGTCTCGACGCTGCGGATCAAGGCCGACAACGCCACGATCCGGGCCGACGGGGGGCAATTGGGGGCGTTGTCGGCGGTTCGGAACGAGCATCTGGGGACGGTGATCGAGCGGGTGGACAAGCTGGCCGGGACGGTGATTTTCGAGCTCAACAGGCTGCATTCGTCGGGGCAGGGACTCGAGGGGTTTTCGACGCTGACGGCGGGCAACGCGGTGAATGATGCGACGGTGGCGCTGAACGACGCCAAGGGCGGGCTGGCATTCACGGCGACGACGGGGAGCTTCGTGGTTCACGTGACGCAGAAGGCGACGGGGCTGTCGACCAGCACGCTGGTGCAGGTGGATCTCGACGGGCTGAACGGCGACGACACGACGCTGGCGACGTTGGCGGTGCAACTCGACGGCATCGCGGGGATGTCGGCGTCGGTGGCGGGCGGGAAGCTTCGGCTGCGGGCCGACGGGCAGAATGTGGAGATCGGCTTCAGCCAGGACACCAGCGGGACGTTGGCGGCGTTGGGGATCAATTCATTTTTCAGCGGGCACAACGCCTCGGACATGGCGGTGGACACGGCGGTGGCGGGCAACCCCAATCTGCTGGCGGCGGCGAAGAACGGCAACGCCGGGGACAACCAGACCGCCCGGGCCATCGCGGACCTCGAGCAGAACGCGATCAAGGGCCTCAATGGGCAGACGCTGAAGGCGGGGTATCAGTCGATGGTGAACGCGGTGGCGGTGGATGCCGACACGGCCAAGAAGAACGCCGAGGCGACGAAGGTGGTGGCCGACACGTTGTCGTCGCAGCGGGAGGCGCTGAGCGGCGTGAGCCTCGATGAGGAGGCGATGAACCTGATGCGCCAACAGCGGGCGTTCCAGGCGGCGGCCCGGTTGGTGTCGGCGGTGGACGAGATGATGAAGACGATCATGCAGATGGTGTGAGGAGGAAGTTGATAGTAGATGGTTGATAGTTGGCAGATTGAAGAAACGCGACGTTTTCCCACCAACCACCCGCTATCAACCATCAACTGCAACGCAAAGGCGGTATCCCATGGCGATGGTCCCGATGAACTTGGCGCGGGTGAGCAATTTGCTGAGGACGGGGGTGGCGGGCGCGGCGATCGCGCGGACGCAGCGGTCGATGCTGGAGGTGTC
>JBBSAF010000232.1:0-4668 GCA_038252525.1 Tepidisphaerales bacterium | reverse complement strand
GCCGGTGGGGACCGCGCCGCCGTAATCCGGGCCGAACTTCTGGTCCGGGCCGGCCGACCACAGCAGGTACGGACCGGTGGTGTTGGCGGTCTCTGATGTCGCTTGCTTTTCCAGTCTTTTCTCAGGAGTGTCGCCGGGAAGAATTGGCTCCACTGTGATCGTGCCATCGGGGGCAGTTCCGACACCGCCAGCGCCACGCCAATCACCCAGCATCGCCCTGAAACGGATCAGCGCGTTGGTGTCATTCCCTTCGCTGGAACGCCGGAACACCAGCGGGTTGTCCGAGAAGTCGAACACCGACGATTCGCTCGAGGCGATGAAGCCGTTGGCCACGCCCATTTGCGGGATCCGCGCGGTGTTGGCCGGGAAGTACAAAATCGGCATGTCGAACAGGTCGATCAGGCACGCCAACATCGGATTCGGCGTGGAGTTGTTCATGTCCGCCGGATTCCGCACCTTGAACTTGTCGGGTTGCAGATACGGACCGAACGCCCGCCCGCTCGTCCCACGGCCTCGGAAGCCCGGACCCGCCGAGCCATCCTGGTTGAGCCGTCGGTTGGGCACCGGCGCCGGATCGGTCGCCCCGGCCGGTCCGATCAACGCCCAGCACAGCACCTGCGCCCCCGTCGGCGGATTGGGATGGTCAACATCCGTCCCCACCGCCGCATCCGCCATCACCCGCGGATAATCCCCGAAGTCCTGCTTGTACGCCTCCAGCCCCGCCGCGATGGCTTGTAGATCGTTGGCCGCCCGCAATCGCTCGGCCTGCCCCTGGGATCGCAGGACCATGGGCAACAGCAGCCCGGCCAGCACGCCGATGATGCCGATCACCACGAGCAATTCGACCAGCGTGAAGCCCGCCGGTTCACGGGAGGATGTCGCCGAAGTTGGTGATGTCATCGATGGTTCCATAAAGGCGGTCGGCCCCGGCGCTGATGAGAATGTACGAATCCTTCTGCTTGGGCGTGCTGCTGGCGTTGTCGACCCCTCCCATCGCCGGGTTGCGGAAATACAGCAATGCCTCCAGCTCGGTCATGCCCACCGGCAGAGTGAGGTTCGCGCCCACGATCTCCAAACCGTCTTTGGGCGCGGCGGTTTGGATGTACGGCGTGATCTGTTTGAGGTCGTATTGACCGGCCAACGGAACGCCGTTGTCCCCGACGACCCCCGACGCCCCCACCCGCGCCCGCAGGTACAGGACCGGTCGCGGCACATCAAAACGGTCCACGATCTCCGGGACGTCGGTGTTGGCATTGACGTTGCCCGCTCCGCTCGACAGGTCCGCCGCCGGCAAATCCAGATAAACCGGATACTGCTTGGGATTCAGCGTTGAAAGGGAGACGGCGCCCTTGCCCACGCGGGCGGCGTCGAACGTGATCGGGCCGGCGTTGTTGTATATCCCCCCCATCAGCGACAACACCAAGTTCTCGCTCATGGAAACGCCGGCGGGGATGGTGGCCGGGGCGCCGCCGATCACCGAATCATTGGAGAATATCCCCGGATACGCCGCGAAATCCTGATAATACCGCTCACAGGCATTCGAGATCGCCGCGATCTGGGCCTGGGTATTGGCGATCTTCGCCGACCGGCGCACCGAACTGATCGTCGGCACCAATATCCCGATCAGCACCCCGATGATGCCGATCACCACCAGCAGCTCGATCAGCGAAAAACCCCGCGATTTGCCTTGGCCCATGATTCCGCCTCGTTGTTTCCGCCCGTCGAACCGCCTCATTTGCCGCCGCTCGGACCCGACACCGCCTGGATCAGCGAGATCATCGGCGCGAACAACGCGATCACGATGAAACCGACGATCAAGCCCAGGATCACCACCATCACCGGTTCCAAAATGCTGATCAGCGAGCCGACCATCACGTCCACATCGCTGTCATAGTTGTCGGCCACCTTCATCAGCATCTTGTCCAGGTCGCCGGTCTCCTCCCCCACGTCGATCATGTTGATCACGATCGCATCGCACACCTTGGTCGCACGCAGCGGGTCGGCCATCGACTCGCCCTCGCGGATCGCGTCATGCACCTTCGTCAACGCCCGTGCGTACACCTCGTTGCCGCTGGTCTCCTTGGTGATGTTGATCGCGTCCAAAATCGGCACGCCGGCGCTGATCAACGTCCCCAGCGTCCGCGTGAACCGCGCGATCGCGCTTTTGGCCAGAATACCCCCCAAAATCGGGATCTTCAGCTTGATCGCGTCCGTCACATACTTCCCGCCCTCGCTCATGCGGATCAGCCGCCAGACCACCATGAAGATGATCGGGCTGAAAAGCACATAGGCCCAGCCGTACTGCTGCGCGAACCACCGGCTGATCTCCAGCAGCACCACGGTGACGCCCGGCAGCTTGGTCCCGAAGTCCTTGAAGATCTGTTCGAACTTCGGGATCACGAAAATCATGATCATCGACACGATGCCCACCGCGATGGTGATGACCACCGCCGGGTAGATCATCGCCCCGATCACCTTCTTCTTCAGCTTCGCGGCCTTCTCCATGAAGTCCGCCAGCCGGGCGAGGATGAGATCCAGCACGCCGCCGGCCTCGCCCGCCGCGATCATGTTCACATACAGCTTGTCGAACGCCTTGGGATACTTCGCCATCGCGTCCGACAGCGTCCCGCCCCCCTCCACCTAGTCGGCCACCCCGCCGATGATCGCCTTCAACAACCCCGGTTTCTGCTGCTGTTCAAGAATCTGCAAGGACCGCAAAATCGGCAACCCCGCATCCTGCAACGTCGAAAGCTGCCGGGTGAAGCCCACCAACTGCTTGCGCGCCACCCCGCCGATGGAGATGGGCATCCTCCGCCTGCTGCCCGTCGACGTCGAGCCGGGGGTCTTTCTCTTGACCGCCTTCTTCGCCGCCTTCTCCCGAACCTTGGTGGGGAAATACCCCTTGCCGCGGATCTTGGCGATCGCCTCTTCGCTCGACGCCGCGTCAACCTCGTCCTTGACCTCCTGCCCGGAGGAGTTCATCGCCTCGAATGCATACGTTGGCATGGTTCACATCCTCAACTAAACCGCCGATCATCCCATTGTTCGTCCTGTCCACCGTTCCGCAACCCCCCCGCCCAAAACCCGCAACCCAAAACCCACAACCCGCAACCCACAACTCACAACCCGCCACTCTCAACCCGCAACTCGCAACCCGCAACCCACAACTCTCAACTCGCAACCCACAACTCTCAACTCGCAACTCCACAACTCGCCACTCACAACCCGCCACTCACAACCCGCAACCCGCAACCCGCACCCCACAACCCGCCACTCACAACCCACCCCCACCCACCTTCCACAACCTCCCCACGAAATACCCGCAATCCCGAATCGGCAAAAACGTCGCGTAATGCCGGCTGCCCAAGGTCAAAAACGCGAACGCCGCCGCCATCGTCCCGCTTTGCAACGCCAACACCGCCACCGCCCCCAAGCTGAACACCCCCCACCATGGCACCACCGTTTCCGACAGGAATGCCAACGCCATCATCCCCCCCACCGCCGCCAACGCCACCGCGATCAACAGCCCGGCCATCACCAGCAGCCGCGTCCCCACGATCTCCCCGTAAACGCTGATGGCGCTCAGCCCATGCGTCACCAGCGACACGAAGTTCATCCGCGACCGACCCCGCAATCGTTTGCCCCGATGCGTCGGCACCAGCACATGCGGCAGTTTTCCCCGCAACACCGATGCCGCGTAATGGTTCCAGAGCTCCGGCGTCACCACCAACCCCTCGGCCAAGTCCCCCGGCAGGACGCTGAAATTGCCCACCCGAACCCTGTACCCGGTCAAAATGACGTGGACCACCCGATACAGATGATAAAAAAATTGGAAGAGCGGGCTTTCCGACCGCCGGGTCCGCTCGGCGAAAACGATTGCCCGGCCATTCCCGGCGTCGAACCGCGCCAACAATCGCGGAATATCCTCCGCCCGATCCTGCCCGTCCCCATCCATGATGAGCAGCGTCGCGTCCGGTCGGTTTTGTCGGATCCACACCATGGCCACCGCGATGGCGCGCTGCTGGCCGAGGTTGCGATTCAATTCCAGCACCTCGACGCCATCGATGCCCCCCAGGTCCCCCGACAAAAAGTCGCGGGCGGGGCGCTCGGTCGAACCGTCGTCCACCACCAGCACCGACGCCCGGAGATTCCCCGACGCCAGCACCCGCCCGATCCCGCGGATCAACGGATCGACCGATTCCCAGTCGTCGAGGATGGGGATGGCGATCAACAGCGGATGGATAGGTCGGTTCGTTGGATCGGCCATGATGCGATGTTTCGCCTCCCCCTCATCGCGGGGCCGCCTCGACCCCGCCCTTCGCCGCATGGGCGGCCTGAAAAAAGAAAACTTCGCCGCGCGAGGCGTCGGTGTTCGCGCCCTTCAAACGGGCACTCCCCCGTCATACCGCCGGGCGGGGGCAACGCGCCTCGTTGTTATACCCAAGTCACCGGGCAGCCGCCGTCGTTCTCATGTCGCGGGGGCGCCTCGCCATCGGGCTCCCAGGCCGTCGCCAGGATGAGGATGACCGCCGTCGTTCTCATGTCGCGGGGGCGCCTCGCCCCGCTTTTTCAATCAAATCCTACGATGTCGGCGCTCCACGGCGGTTTTCACGACCTCCACACCCGCCGTCCATGGCTATCGCATCTTGCTTGCTCCATGCGGGATGG
>JBBSAF010000231.1:0-4673 GCA_038252525.1 Tepidisphaerales bacterium | reverse complement strand
GGGGGGGGGGGGGCGGGGGGTGGGGGTGGGGTTGCTCGTCCAATCCTCCCCCCGCCGGGGGGCGGCGGGGGCGCCCCCCGCGGCGCGGGGTTAGGCGGAGAGGAGACGACGGCGGATGGTCGGCACGGCGATGAGGCCGACCGTGGCCAAGGCCATCCACGCCGACGCCGGCAGGGGCACGGCATAGATCTCGCCGGAGGCGACGGGCAGGGTCGCCTGATAGACGCCATCGACGGTCAAGCCGTGGATGACGATCTCGCGCAGATCCAAGGCGCGGAGGTCGTCGATGGAACTGATGGAGTTCACCAACGACGTGCCCAAGACCGCAAGGAGGGAGGCGTTGAGGCTGGCGGCCTCGGAGTCGTTGTAGGTGTGGCTGAAGTTCTCGATGCCGCCCGGCGCGGTCGAGTTCGGTTCCAGCGGCAACAAGATCGGGCCATAGAACGGCGCGCCCTCGCCAACGCTCAACAGCGTGCCCTGCGGGCTCGCGGCGTCTCCTCCGGCCGACTGCGGCGGCGACACCGCGTTGGTCCCATCGAGGAAACCGTGAATATGCTGATCATGGTTGATGTCGGCCTCAAGGCCGGTCGCCATGATGTCAACGGTCAGCGTGCCGTCGTCGTTGAGCATCAGATGGGCCGTGCCACTGACGCCGGAGTTGTTGAGCGGCGACAGGTCGGCGCGATATTCCTGGCCGGCGAGAGCGGCCATGGGCAATGCGGTGAGCGCGGCAGCGGCGGCGCATTTGGAGAGAAGATTCATGATGATTCCTTCCTGATCTGAACTTCGCGCCCGGCGATTGGAACATCCAAGCGGATCCAGCGCGATTCACGGAGACTAACCGCACCTCCGAAGTGCCGTAACCGGTAAAGTCATCAAAATCGGTGGAAATCCGCGGGCATGGCGAACTCAACCGCGAGGGCTTGCGTCATACCGCCTCGCGCGGGATTCTGCCGGTTATGCCGCAGTCGATTATCGCATCACGGGTGCAGGGACGCGCGGCCATGTGGTCGCTGGGGGTGGGCGTCGCGCTCTTGGCCGTGAAGTTCACCGGGTATTTCGTCACCGGGTCCAGCGCGATCTTCTCCGATGCCTTGGAATCCATCGTCAATGTGGTGGCGTCGGCGTTCGCGCTGTTCGCGGTGACGCTGGCCAACCGCCCGGCCGACCGCGAGCATCCGTACGGGCATGGCAAGGTCGAGTTTTTGTCGGCCGGGTTCGAGGGCGGCATGATCGTGGTCGCCGCGATGGTGATCGTGGCCGAGGCGATCCGCACGCTGCTGTTCCGCGAGGTGGCGTACACGTCGCTGGGCTTCGGCATGACGCTGATGGCGCTGGCGGGTCTGGTCAATGGCGCGATGGAGGCGTACTTGGTGGCATTGGGCAAGCGCCACGATTCATTGGCGTTGGAGGCCGACGGGCGCCACTTGATGAGCGATGCGGTCACCAGCGTCGCGGCGTTGGTGGCGTTGGCGGCGGTGCGATTTTTGGGATGGACCCACGCCGACCCGATTTGTGCCTTGTTGATCGCGGCGTACATCGGATGGATGGGGGTTCGGCTGGTGCGACGGTCGGCCGCGGGATTGATGGATGAGCAGGACGTCGCCGAGCAGGTGGTGCTGGAAGGGATTCTGCATCGGCACGTCGGCGCGGGCGCGGCCGACCCGCGGATCTGTTCGTTCCACAAGCTGCGACACCGGCATTCGGGGCGGTATCACTGGGTGGATTTCCACATCATGCTGCCGGGCGACTGGTCGATCGACCGGGGGCACCGGGCGGCCAGCGCGATCGAATACGAGATCGAACAGACGCTGGGGGTGGGCAATGCCACCGCGCACATCGAGCCGTGCGCGGACGCGGATTGCGGGGCGTGCGCGAAGGGGCGCGGCGAGGCGTCGGATTGACCGGAATAAGGGGCGGAGGTGCGGGCGCCCAATGCCGTCCCCATTGGGAAGCCTGTCTTCTGTGTCTTCCGTGTCTTCCGTGTCTTCTGTCGCGGGGCCGCCTCGGCCCCGTTTGGCGGGCATCACCGGGCCAAAGCGGGTTTGGAGGTTGTGAAAACGGCGATTCGCGCGCCGAACTCGCTTGCATGCGACCCACCCAACGGCGAAAGACGGGTCCGGGGCGGCCCCGCGACAATAATGGCAGCTTGTGCCCGACCCGTTTGCGTCGTCCCATCGTTATGTTAGCGGCATTGGGCGAGGACGCCCACGCCACATGGGAACGTACCGGCTGCCCCCGCCACGACCGAACCCCGCGTCAATCCTCCTCGGGGTGCGGCTTGTATTCGGCGGCGATCTGTTGTTGGACTTGCGGGGGGACGGCCTCGTAGTGGCTGAACTCCATCGAGAACGAACCCTGCCCGCCGGTCACGCTTTTGAGCTGCGACTGGTATTGCATGACCTCCGACAGCGGCGCTTGGGCCTTGACCACCGCCATGCCGCCGCCGATGAAGTCCTGCCCGTGGATGCGCCCGCGCTTGCCGGACAAATCGCCGGTGATCGTGCCCATGTGGGACTCGGGGACCATCACCTCCATGTTGACGATCGGCTCGAGCAGGGCGGGTTTGGCCTTGGCGATGGCGTCGCGCAGGGCGTGCTTGCCGGCGGCGCGGAACGCGACCTCCTTGGAGTCCACCGGGTGGTGCTTGCCGTCGGTGATGGCCACGCGGATGTCCTGCATCGGATAGCCCGCGATGGCGCCGGCCTCCATCACGTCGTGGATGCCCTTTTCGACCGCGGGGATGAACTGGCCGGGGATGGTTCCGCCGAAGACCTCATTGACGATCTCGAGGCCCGAGCCGCCATTGGATTGGCGGACGGGGGAATCGGCGGCCAGCGGCTCGACGCGAAGGAAGACCTCGCCGAACTGCCCGGCGCCGCCGGTCTGCTTCTTGTGGCGATGGTGCCCCTCGGCGGCCTGTTGGATGGTCTCGCGGTAGGCGATCTTCGGGGGCTTGGTGTCGACGTGGACGCCGCGGTTGGCGATGCGTTCCAACGCCAGCCGCAGGTGCAATTCGCCCAGCCCGTTGACGACGACCTCGTGGGTCTGCCTGTCGGTGTGCCAGCGGAAGGTCGGGTCCTCCTCGGCCAACTTGGTGAGCTGCGTCGAGATCTTCTGTTCGTCGCCGCGGGCCTTGGGGGTGATGGCCAATCCGAACATCGGCGTGGGGAAGGTCTGGGGCTTGAGGTGCACGCTGTCGAGGGCGTGGTCGTCGTGAAGCACGTCGTTGGTGTGGATCTCCTCGATCTTGGCCACCGCGCCGATGTCGCCGGCGATGATGGCGTCGGCCTCCTTGTGGTCCTTGCCCTGCAAATGGAACACGTGCCCGAGCTTCACGGGTTTTTTGTTGTGGCCGATATAGACCTGGGAATTGCCGGCGGCCTTGCCCTGGTGGACGCGGAAGATCGCCAGCTTGCCGACGAACGGATCGGTGGTGACCTTGAACACGTGGGCGAGCAGGGGTTTGTCGGCGTCGTTGACATAGGGGAAGGGGCGCTCGTTGTCCCCCTCGCCACTGAGCAGCGGGCGGGGATTGCCTTCGAGCGGACTCGGGAACCAGCGGACGATGAACTCCAGAAGCTCCTTGACGCCGACGTTGGTCTTGGCGTCGGTGAACAGGATCGGCACCAGGTGGGCCTCGTCCATCGCGCGCTCGAAGGGGTCGTGGAGGGCGTCGAAGTTGGGTTCCTCGCCGCCGAGGTATTTCTCCATGAGCTGCTCATCGAGCTCGACGATCTGATCGAGGATGGCGGTGTGGGCGTCGGCGACGCCCGAGAAATCCGATTGACCGGTCTTGCTCAGCAGGCAATCGACCACCGTCTTGCCGCCGGCGGACGGCAGGTTGATCGGCAGGCACTCGGCGCCGAACGCCGCCTGCAAATCGGCCACCAGTTTCTCAAGGTCCAGATCGGGGGAGTCGATTTTGTTGACGATGATCGCACGAGGGAGGTTGCGGTCCTTGGCCGAATCCATCATCCGCCGGGTGACGACCTCGATGCCGCTCTGGGCGTTGACGACGACCGCGACGGTCTCGACGGCGGGGAACGCCGCCAGCGCCGGGCCGATCAGGTCCGGCGAGCCGGGGGTGTCGATGAAGTTGAGCCGTTTGCCCTGGAAATCGGCGTGCAGGAGCGAGGAGTAGATCGAGTGGGCGTGCTCCCTCTCCTCCTTCTCGAAGTCCGACACCGTCGAGCCTTCGGCGACGACGCCCAGCCGCGTGGTGGCGCCGGCGGCGAACAGCAGGGCCTCGACCAGGGTCGTCTTCCCGCTCCCTCCATGACCGACAATGGCGACGTTGCGGATGTCCGCGGTGGTGTACGAAGGCATGTGCGACACTCCTCGGTTGGTGGCTGATGTGGATCGCGCCGGCTCACGCCGACCGTCGCCACGGAGTATAGATCGCGGCGGGGAATGAGCAACAAAGCGGTTGTCAGTTGCCAGTTGCCGGTTGTCAGGGGAAGGCGGGGGAAAGCGGCGTCAAAAATGCGCGACGCGAAACGCGCAACAGTAGGCAGTTGGCAGTAGGCAGTAGGCAGATAAAAAAAAGCCAACGACCCTCCCCCTTTACAACCTACAACGTACAACCCTCCCCCTCACCCAACTCGCAACCCGCAACAGTTGGCGGTGGGCAGTAGGCAGTAGGCAGTAGGCAGTAGGCGGATAAGAAAAAG
>JBBSAF010000230.1:0-4676 GCA_038252525.1 Tepidisphaerales bacterium | reverse complement strand
GCGAGAGGGTTCGCCAGCGCATTTCCAGGAAATACCGATCCAATATCGTGCGAGCCGATTCCATGGCCGGATCATAGCGAATGCAAACGGGTTGCAAAAGTGGGCGTTGTCGTGGGCAGCGCCGGCGAAACTCAACCTCCGCGCCCGGTGCGTCCGATAATCACGATGGAAGCGCGACTTCGCCGACCCATAGCCATGACCGACATCCGCCACGATCTTTCGACCGCCTTCATCGCCGGGGCCGATTCGCCGTTGGTGGCGAACTTGGGGGCGCTGTGGTCGACCGACGCGGAATTGGCGCGGAAAATCGAGGCCATCGACGACGACGAGACGTATCCGGTGGAGGCGTCGAAATCGGGGGCGATCACGGTGCGGGTGGAGGTCGACGGCGGGCGGCGGCTGTATTTGCACAGCCGGCATCGTCCGCTGGAGGAGGCGGCGCAACTGATCGATCCAATCGAGACCGGGTCGTGCGTGGCGTTCCATGTCCATGGCTTCGGGTTGGGATATCACGTCGAGCGACTGTTCGAGCGCGCGGGGGAGGAGGCGATCATTTGCGTGCTGGAGCCGGATTTACGGCTCCTGAGGACGGCGATGGGTTGCCGCGATCTGACGCGGCTGATCGACAGTCGGCGGGTGATGTTCTTCACGGAGGCCGACACGACAGCGCTGATCCGGCGGCTGACGAGCTGGAGCGCGATGTTCACGATGGGGTTCACGCGCATCGCCCACGCCGCGAGCATCAACGCCCGACCGGCATTCCACGAGGCGATGGGGCGGTGCATCGACGACTTCAATTCCTATTGCCGGACGAACATCAACACACTGCTGCTGAACGGGCGGCGGACGGCCGAGAACATCGCGCGGAACATCGGTTGGTACGCGGCGTCGCCGGGGATCGGGCGATTGCGCGGGCGCCACGCGGGCACGCCGGCGGTGATCGTGTCGGCCGGACCGTCGCTGCGGAAAAACAAGCATCTGCTGAAGGGCATCGAGGACCGGGCGGTGCTGATCGCGGTGCAGACGACGCTCAAGCCGCTGCTGGAGATGGGGATCGAGCCGCATTACGTCACATCGCTGGATTATCACGACATTTGCACGCGGTTTTTCGAGGGTCTGCCGGCGACGTTGCGGACGGAATTGGTGGCCGAACCGAAGGCGACCGACCGCATCTTCGACATGCACCCCGGCGAGGTGTCGCTGCTGGGAAACGCCTTCGCAGAGGCGCTTGTGGGGGAGATGAAACTGGAGCGGCCTACGTTGGCGGCGGGGGCGACGGTGGCGCATCTGGCGTACTATCTGGCCGAACATCTGGGGTGCGATCCGATCATTTTCGTGGGGCAGGATCTGGGATTCTCCGACGGGCTTTGCTATTCGCCGGGGACGAGCTACGAGGCGGTGTGGCGGCCGGAGTTGGGGCGATTCTGCACCATGGAAATGAAGCAATGGGAGCAGATCGTGCGCGATCGGCCGATCCTGCGGCGGATCGAGGATGCGCGGGGCGAGGCGATGTATACCGAGGAGCGGCTGCTGACATATCTGCGGCAGTTCGAGAAGGATTTCGCGGCGACCAAGACGACGATCATCGATGCGACCGAGGGGGGCGCGGCGAAGCGCGGCGTCGTCAACATGACATTGGCGGAGGCGATCGAGCGGCATTGCGGCGGGGAGATCAAACATGCCGCGGATCATCCGGGGCTGGAGTGGGGGACGCTGGACCGCGCGGCGGAGTGCATCGTGCGGCGAAAGGACGAGGCGAATCGCATCGCGGCGATCAGTCGACGGACGCTGCCGCTGTTGGAGGAGATCCGCGACCGGATCGACAACCAAGGGGCGGTGAACCGGGCGATCGCGCGGCTGGACGCGCTGCGCGGGGAGATGAACGACCTGGGGGCGTGCTATGAGCTGGTCATGCAACTGTCGCAGGAGACGGAACTGGGGCGGTTCCAAAGCGACCGGAGGATATCGGCGGGGAAGGCCGACGCGGCGCTGCGGCAGCGGTTGCAGGTGGAGCGCGACATCGACAATGTGCGCGGGGTGATCGTGGCGGCCGGTGAGTTCGCGGCGTTGATGGACGAGGTCGCGGGACGGTTGAACACCGAATCGGTCCGGCGTCGAATCGGGAGGGCGGCTTGATGAAGGCATGCGCGGTGCTGTCGATGTTGCACGAGTCGCCGGCGGACAATAGCGCGGCGCGCCGATTCCGGGGCGAACCGGTGCTGGCGTGGACGCTGCGGCGGCTGACGCGGGCCACGGCGCTGGGGTCCATCGTCATCCTGTGTTGGGAGGATCAACTTCCGGCGTTGGGCGGGATTCCAGAGGCGTCGGCGGTGCATGTTCTGGCCAAGGGACCGCGACATCCCATCGAGTCGATGGAGGCGGTGACGGCGAGTCGCAAGTGGGCCGACGGGTGGCGGGGGGGGCTGTACGGGACCTGCGAGTTCGACCGGGGATTCCATGGGGCGTGGACGCGGGAAATCCTCGACAAAACAGGGGCGGACGCGGCGATGTTGGTCGATCCGGCGGCGGCGCTGGTCGATCCGGCATTGGTGGACGCAATCGTGGCCCATGGGGTTGAACACGCCGAGGCGGAGCTGGTGTTTTCACAGGCGCCGGCGGGGTTGTCGGGGGTGCTTTTGGCCCGGTCGCTGGTGGGAAAATTGATCGACGCGCGGTCGCATCCGGGGCGAATCCTGTGTTACACGCCGCGGCATCCGAGCCACGATCCGATCGCGGGGATCGGGTGCTGTGCGATTCCGACGGCGGTGGCGCGGTGCGGGGATCGGTTCAGCCTGGACGGGCCGAGGTCGGTGGCGGCGATCACGCGGGCGATGGCGCCGCTCAATGGGCAGTTGGTGTCCACCGAGGCCGAGGCTCTGGTGCATCGGATGGCGGCGATGGCGGATGCGTCGGCGCCGCGTGAGGCGACGGTCGAGATCACCGCGCGGCGGGAGACCCGTGCGATCTTCCGGCCGGCGACGTACGAGGCGGCGCGGCGGGGGGAAATGGATCTGGAGTCGGCGCGGCGGCTGTTCGGGCAACTGGCGGGGTTCGACGAGCTTCGCGTGACGTTTGGCGGCGTGGGCGATCCGCTGCTGCATCCCAAAGCCGTTGAGATCATCGCGCTGGCGCGGGCGGCGGGCTTGACGACATTGCATGTGGAAACGGATTTTGTCGGCGTGACGCCGGAGACGGTCACGGCGCTGGTGGAACTCGGGGTGGATGTCGTGACGGCGCATCTGCCGGCGGCGACGGCGGGGGTGTATCGCGAGGTGATGGGCGTCGATGGATTAAGCGAGGCGATCGGGCACGTTCAATCCTTTGTCGATCATCGACGCGTCGCCGGACGGGGCGCGCCGCTGTTGGCGCCGACGTTCGTGAAATGCCGGAAAAACATGGGGGAAATGGAGGCATGGTACGATCATTGGCTGACGGCGGTGGGCGCCGCGGTGATCGCGTCGCCGCCGGAGTGCCCCGGCGCGGCGGCCGAGGTGGCGGTTGCGGACATGGCGCCGCCGCGACGGTCGGCGTGCCGACGGTTGCGGTCGCGGATGACGGTGCTGAGCGATGGGCGATTCACGAGCTGCGAGGAGGACTGGCGCGGAAGCCAGTCGGTCGGAGCCATGCCGGACATCGACGCCGGCGCCGCGTGGCGGGAATTGACCGCGATGGCGGCCGATCACCGCGCCGGGCGGTGGGGCGATCATCCGCTGTGTGCATCATGCAAGGGATGGCATCGACCATGAGCGATCGCAGTAAAAAGCCGAATGTCCTTGGCGTGATCCTCGCCCGCGCGGGCAGCCAAGGGTTGCCCAATAAGCATCTGCTGCCGCTATTGGGCCGGGCGGTGATCGAACACACGTTCGACGATGCGGCCGAGGCGAGGTCGATCACGCGGTTGGTGGTTTCGACCGACTGTCCGAAGGTGACGGCGCTGGCCGGGTCGCGGGGGCTTGAGACGATT
Source organism: Tepidisphaerales bacterium (assembly GCA_038252525.1). GTDB lineage: Bacteria > Planctomycetota > Phycisphaerae > Tepidisphaerales > Tepidisphaeraceae > JBBSAF01. Next base: position 712 of record JBBSAF010000230.1, on the reverse strand, counting down.
CATCGTCCGGCGGCGCTGGCGACGGCGGATGCGTCGGTGCAGGGGGCGATGCTTCACGCGATGCGGGAAATCGAGGGGCGGGGGGACTTCCGGACCGACGCCTTGGTGGTGTTGTACGGCAACATTCCGGTGCGGCCCGCGGGCGCGATCGACGCGGCGGTCGCGCTGCTGCTCGACACCGGCTGCGACTCGGTGCGGTCTTTCTGCCCTGTGGGCAAATGGCATCCGGCCTGGATGGCCGAGCTCGAGGGCGAGCGTGTGCGGCAGCTTCAAGCGAACATGGGGCACCGTCGGCAGGATTTGCGGCCGCTGTTCCTGCACGATGGCGCGGTGGTCGCGGTGTCGCGGGCGTCGATGCTGCGCGGCGAGACGAACCCGAACGATCCCCATGCGTTTTTCGGGGAGGATCGGCGGGCGATCCGCACCGAGCCGTCGGACACCGTCGAGATCGACCATCGGCGGGATTTGTATTGGGCCGAGGCCGTGTTGCGGGAGAGGCGGGACGGGGCGCTGGCCGGGGGGTGTCGTCCATGATCGCGCCGATCACCATCATGGGGCGGACGGTCGGCGCGGGGCATCCGGCGTTGGTCATCGCCGAGATCGGGGTGAACCACGACGGGTCGGTCGAGCGCGCCATCGAGCTGGTGCGCCACGCCGCCGACGCGGGGGCGGATGCGGTGAAGCTGCAGATTTTCCGGGCCGATCGGCTCAT
>JBBSAF010000229.1:0-4684 GCA_038252525.1 Tepidisphaerales bacterium | reverse complement strand
TTCCTTGTCGGGAATTAGACACCGGCCAAGCACAGGGGTGAGGGGAAAAGTCGCGCCGGCGCCCCCCGCCGACGGTCGGGCGCATGGTGAATCAATGGCCGATGGGGACGCCGCCGGCGCCGAAATGGCGCTGCGGCGAGGCAAGTTGATGGTGGTAGGCGGGTGAGGCCGTGCGCGCCGCGGCACTTCGAAGTGACGGTGCCGGGCGGGTGAGGCCGTGACCGCCGCGGGGCTTCAAGGTGACGGCGCCGGGCGCGGAGCCGCCGCGTCAAATACGGCGCCTCGCTTTTTCGGCCTTGGGCGGGGGCTGACGCGACCAATAGCGCGCATCGGGGGTTTGCCGCTCCCCGCGCGCCCCTCATCTCCGCTTTCGTTGGTTTTTCCGCTTGGCGCCTTGGTTGACCCGGCGTTTGCCCTTGGCGAGCCAGTCGAGCGCGCCGGGGACCCGCATCCACATCATATTGAGCGACAGGGCGACGGAGATGGCCTCGTGCTCGTCGCCGGGGGTGTACGTCTCCGGTTGCGACGACGGCAATTCCGCCCGACCCAAGAGGTACTTGGGCACATGGGCGTTGGATTTCAACGCCGTCGAAAGGGCGACCGTCGCCTTGGGACCGGAGCCTTCGCGGCGAAACGTCAGCAGGGCGCGCCTGTACGTCCACGCGGCCGAATCGTCGTCGGCGTACTTTTCGTTTTCAAACAGTTTTTCCAAGTCGTCCAGCCGGTTCAATTCCATCAGCAGCGGCTCCAGCTCATACCGAACGCCCTGGTTGTCATCGGGATTGAGCTTGAGCAGCGCCTGGTACTCCTCGACCGCCTCCTCCTGGCGATCCAGATCCACCAGCGTCCGGGCGTAACCCTCGCGGGCGCGCATGTACGGGCGGCTGCGGACGGCCTTCCAGAACGGGAAATCGGGTAACTCGAAATCCTCGCCCAGCGCCCGCCGTCCGGCCTCCATGCCTTGGCGATACAGCTCGCAGGCGCCTTCGGGATCGAAACCGAGCTGTTCGGCGAGGATGCAATACGCATCGGCGACATCCGGGCAAATCAGCAGCGCCTCCCTGGCCATTTGGATTCGCCGGCGTCCCTGATGCTCGAACGCCTCGAAACAGAGCCACTGGGCTTGCTCCAGCGGGGTGGTCGGCGCCGGCAATTCCGGAACCCTCCCCACCAGCCCCCCCATCAACTCATTGGCCTGCTCGATCGTTTCGGGGGCGCGGCTTTCCATGTACATCTCGACGCCGAGCATGATCGCATCCCGCGCCCGCGGATCGAGCATCATGGGGTTGAACTTCGGCTTGATCCCGGACTTCGCCTCGTTCAGCGACGGAATGGCCAGCGTGTAGGCGACCTTGCCGTCGGGGGTATCGACGGTTTTTTTCCAACGTCCGGCGTCGATCTGTTTCTCGGTGGTATTCGCCAGCGCCCTGCACAAACCCTCGACGAACGCGACCGACTCGCCATCGAGGCGCTCGAACCCGCTCTCCTTTGGATATCGCACCAAGACCGGGTAGGCGTCGTCGTCGGCCACGTCAAGATTTTCGTCGCTCCACACCTCCTTGTCCCCGGCCGGCAGGTCGTCGGCGTAAACATACGTCAGGCTCGTGAGGCTTTCGTTGTCCCCCATCCCACGGGCGTTTTCTTGGCGCAGGAGCCGGTCGAAACTTTCGCGGTCGCCGATGAACGACAGACCGTAGACCTCGCCGGCGGCGCCCATGACCGACACGAAACGCAGATCCTCCGACGGCGGCGCCGGCGACTCGATCTCGATCAGGTCCTCATTGGCCAGGTGCCGCCACAGCCCTGCTTCGAACAGCAACGCCGCGGCTTCGGCGAAGCTCGAGAGCCGCGCCGGCGTCATGCCGGGCGCGTCCAGGCAACTGAGCGTCTGCGGCTCGACCATGTTCTCCATGAACCCCGCGATCAGGTCGTCGATCGCCGGCAGCGACTGCACGACCTCGATGCGCACGCCCAGCGCCGTCAACGCCGATCCAAGCTCATCGGCCAAGTCGTGGTCGGCCATCCGCACCACGCCGGGGAGGTGGCGGACTTGCATGTTCCGGCACCCGGCGGCGATCGCCTCGGCGGCCAACTCGGATTCCGAATCACCGGGTCTGCCCATTCTCATCGCAAGCGCGAAGGGCTTGAGGGCATCGGCGACGAAACAGCCGATCGGCTCGATGAAGGCGTCCCCCTCCCGGAACTCCATGCCGATCAGCGGAGCAATGGCCAGTTCCCAGATTTCGGAGGATCGACGCGGGAGATCCCGAAGTTCGGCGAGCGTGTTGGACATCGCCCCGTTGTACAAAATCCGACGCCGGACACCAAGCCCCCCGCTCTCCCGTGACCGTCGGGGGGGAGAAAAACGGGGCCGCCCGCCGCTCACAGTCGCACGTTTGTGAATGGATTGCGATTCAAGGCCGGCGATCGACGTATTCCGCGGACTATCGGGTGATGGGGCGCAAGACCTCACAGGCGCTCAGCCGATCCCGACCGTCTCCAGCGGCACGTCGATCCGATGCCCCGGCAGGATGAGGTCCGACAGCCGCACCTGTCCCAGAAAAGCCACCAACTTGTGATGCAACGCGTGCAAGGGCGCCTGCACCGGGCACCCCGGTCCGATCCGACAGCTCGATCCGCCGTCGCACGGTCCCTCCGCCGCCGGTTCGGGGATCCCCGAGCAGTCGGTCAAATGCACCTGCCCATCCACCGCCACCACCAGTTGATGCAACGACCATTGGTGCGGGTCGCCGGCCAGCGCGTACCCCCCCTTCGCCCCGCGCGTGGACGCCAACAGTCCCGCGTGGTGCAGGGATTTCAGGATGTTCATCAGCAGCGCCGCCGGAAGGTTGAACCGTTCGGCGATCTCCCGCGCCGACCCCACCCGCCCCGGTCGCTCGGCCAAATGGGCCAGGGCGATCAACGCGTAGTCGGTCTTTTTGCTGAGGGTGAGCATGGGGGGAACAGTAGGCAGTAGGCAGTTGGCAGTAGGCAGTAGGCAGTTGGCGGAACGCGGTGGGCGGAAAAGCGGGGCGGTTCAGGAGACGACGGGGAGGGAGCGGCCTTTTTCCCTCTGGATCTTTTCCCAGCCGCTGCCCAGTTCGCCGATGGGGGCGGGGGGGGCGACATCCACCTTTTTCTCGCCGAGTTTGGCCTCGCCGCGCTCGACGCGGGATTGGAACTCGCGGCATTCCTTCAACAGCGCCTCCAGGATGTTCTCCTCCGGGACGTTGGCGACCTTTTCGCCCTGCACATAGATGATGCCGCGCCGGTCGCCGGCGAAAATGGCGATGTCGGCGCCTTCGCACTCGCCGGGACCGTTCACCACGCATCCCATCACCGCCACCTTGATCGGCAGGCGGATCTCCAAGGCCAGTTGCTTGCGGACATCCTGCACCAGCTTGAACAGATCGACCTGGATGCGCCCGCAGGTCGGACAGGCGATCAATTCCGCCCCGATCCGTTGCCGCAGCCCCAGCACATACAGCATCTCCAGCCCGTCCTGCACCTCGTAGATCGGATCGCTGGCGTAGCTGATGCGGATGGTGTCGCCGATGCCGGTGCACAACAGATGCCCCAGCGGCACCACCGAGCGGATCGTCCCGGTCTCCTTCGGCCCGGCGTGGGTGACGCCCAGATGCAGCGGATAATCGAATCGCCGCGAAATCTCCGCGTAGGCGTCCATCACCAACAGCGGGTCGATGCTCTTGGCGCTGATGACGATGTCGTGGAAATCCTGCTCCTGGAAGATTTCGACGTATTCCTCGAGCTTGGCGATCATGATCGCCAGCAAATGCCCGTTCTTGTTGTCCGAAAAGACCCCGCCCAATTCCTTCATCCGCTTTTGCTTGTCCTTGCGCTCGACGATGGAGCCTTCGTTGACGCCGATGCGGATCGGCAGTTTTTTCGCCTTGCACGCCTGGATCACGTCGATCACCTGCCCCCGGTCGTCGATGTTGCCGGGATTCAACCGGATCTTGTGCACCCCGGCGTCGATGGCCTCCAAGGCCCGCTGGAAATGGAAATGCACATCGGCCACGATCGGCACCGACACCTGCGGCAGGATCTCCCGCAGCGCCGCGGTGTCTTTCTTTTCCGGCACCGCCACCCGCACCAGATCCGCGCCGGCCGCCGCCAACTTGTGGATTTCGGCCACGGTGGCGTCGATGTTGTGGGTATACCCCGCCGTCATGGTCTGCACCGAGACCGGCGCATCCCCGCCGATCCCCACGAACCCGTGGGCGGCATCCCCGAGCATCACTTTCCGCGTCTTTCGCCTTTGGATCATGCCCCCGATCCTAGGGACTGCCCGAAGGCGAATCAATTGGCACTTGACAAACTCCTACTTACCTATAAGAATAGTGGGAAATGGCGGTAGGCGGTAGGCGGAAAGGCAAGCGGTGGAGCGTCGCGGTCAATCGTGTTTTGTTTCTTCCGCCTACCGCATGCTGCCTACTATTTTCTTTTTCGGCTTTCACAATTTACAACTCACAACTCACAACCCACAACCTCTACTCACAACCCACAACTTCTTTCCCGGAGTTCCCATGCCCCTCAAACCCCAAGGCCGCGTTTTCAATAGCATCACCGAGACCATCGGCGGCACGCCCCTGGTGCGGCTCAACCGCATCATTCCCGCCGGCGGGGCGACGGTGCTGGTCAAGTGCGAGTTCTTCAACCCCTT
>JBBSAF010000228.1:0-4716 GCA_038252525.1 Tepidisphaerales bacterium | reverse complement strand
GCCCGCCCACCCCAAGACCGCCGCCGCCGCCCAGGCCGATGCCGCACTCGCCCAACTCCCCGGCCAATCCCCCGTCCCGACCGCTCCGACGGAATCCACCGCCACCGCTTTGACCGACACTCTCGTCGCCGTCCAAGCCGCCGGCGCCAACCCCGCCGCCCCCCAATCCTCCGCCCCGACGGCCCATGCGGCCGCCCCGTCCGCCCCGACACCCGCCAGTACCCCCGAGGCCGACTTCGCCCAGGCCAATCACCCCTCGATCATCTCCTCGATGCGCGGCCAACTCCTCCCCAACGGCGGCGCCATGCGCATCCGCCTCGATCCCCCCGAACTCGGCGCCCTCCAAGTCTCCGTCCACATGCGCGACGGCGTGATGACCGCCAGCTTCCAGACCTCCAACGACCAAGCCACCCAACTATTGAGCCACAGCCTCTCCCAATTGAAACACGCCCTCGAATCCCAAGGCATCGGCGTCGAGCGCCTCCACGTCGAACAAACCGCCAAATCCGACACCCCCTCCAACGCCGACCCCCACGCCGGCAACCAGGACGGCCAAAACGCATCCCCCCAACAGCAAGAACAGCAGCGCCGCGAACTCCTGAAACGCATGTGGCGAAAACTCGCCCTCGGCGACGACCCCCTCGACCTCGTGGCCTGAGCGGGCGGGGGGAGTGGTTGTAAGTTATAGGTTGTACGTTGTAAGTGGCGGTTCGCGGGTTGCGGCGAATGGAAGAACTCCGATTTTTTCCGCCTACTTTCCTTCCGCCCACCGTTCCGAGCTGTGCCCCTCGGCGACGACCCCCTCGACCTCGTGGCGTGAACGGGCGGGGTGAGTGGTTGCAAGTTATAGGTTGTACGTTGTAAGTGGCGGGTCGCGGGTTGCGGCGAGTGGGGGATTTCCGATTTTTTCCGCCTACTGTCCTTCCGCCTGCAACCCATCTCCCCCAATGACCAATGACCAATGACAAATGACCCATGACTCCCCCGGTCATTCGCGGCATCTCGTTGCTTAAAAAACCCCCACTAACCAGTGACCAATGACGCGCTGCGAACTCTCACGCCGTCAAATCCACCCCGTCCCCCTCCTCGAGATCTTCGACCGTCCCGTCCGCCCGATACGCCGCCGGCCGCCGTCTGCGCTTCTCGTGATCGTCCGCCTGTTCACGCCTTATCGCCGCGACCTCATCGGGGCTTTCCACGGTGGGTTCCAACCCGTCGGCGCCTGGATCGCTGTCCCGCCGCGCTCGATCCCGACGTTGCAACTGCTTGCCCTTTTCCACCGCCGCCTGACGCTGGGCCATGGGCGTTTGCAGCACCGACGGCGCGATGGGATTGAGAAAGTCCATGCGATGACCTCACGCGGCGAAGCGTCCACCACCCGGTTCATCGACCAATTCACACTCGCAATTTCGATTTTCCCCGCAATAGTCCGATAATACCGCAAACCGACCTCTGAAATGCGGCGCCCCATTCAATCCCTCCCCCCCATACCGCCGCAATCGCCCCCCAACCCGCAACGTTCCACCCGCGGCGTCTCACCCGCAACCCACAACCCACACCTCGCAACTCCCCACTCGCAACTCACAACCCCCCCCTCGCAACCCGCAACTCCCCCCCCCATCTCACCCCCCCAGTCCCGGCGGCGGATCCATGTAGATGTAGGTTCCCTCATCGGCCTTCACCTGCGGCGCCGGCCCGGGTTTGCTCGCCAATGCCCTGGCCAACACCTCCTCCTCGGTCTTGCCGAACGCCTTCTGCCATGCCGTGGCGCTATCGCTTGCCTTCAATCCATGCAATAAAGTTATGAATCGACCCCGATCGTGGGCGAGCAAATCCTCCACCTGCCGTCCCGCCGAGCGCAACATCGCCTCCTCGGCGATCGGGTCGTCCTCGACCGATTTCCACGCGCCATCGTCGATCAACTTCGACGCCGCCGCCGCCTGGATCGGCCCATCCGCCCCCGCCGGCGGCTGCGGCGCCCCCAGCCGCTCGGTCTCCATCCACCGCGCGATCCCCTCTTCGATCCAGCGCGGATATTCCCCGTACGATCCGCCCAAGGCGTACAGGAACGACCGCACGATCTGCTTGAGGATGATCCGGCGCGAATCGCTCACCCGCGTCGCATACACGCAGATCAACACCACCCCGTCATCGCCGATGAGGTACGCTCCGCTCTGGCTGCGCGTCAGCCCCGCCTCGGCCAACCACGCCACGTGGTCGAACAGCTTGCGGTTGCTCAGCATGAGGATCAGCGCCCGCCCCATCCACAGCCGCGCCGGCTTTTCGACCTCGAACGTCGCCAGCAGCAAATCCAGCGATTTTTCGGCGTTCACCAGCGCCTGCGTCAACAAATCCGCCGGCTGGTTGGTCGGCGCCGCGATGGCGAAATGCACGCTCAATTCCGCCTGCTGGTGCATTTCCAGCTCCCCCTCCAATCGCTCGAGCATCTCCCGCTGCCGCAGCCACAACCCCTCGGCGAGGGGCTTCTCGAAGCTGGACGCCGACGGTTCGGCCAGCAGCGTCGCCACCTTCGCCGTCGGCTTGATCCGCATCGGCGTCTGTTCGAGGGTGAACAGTTCCCCATCCGCCCGCTCGTCGGGCAACGGCAGCAGCGCCGTGGCCTTCTTGCGGGTCTCCACGTGGATTTCCCCCGAGACGCGCTGCTCGGCATCGTCCTTCTTGCGGAACAAGGTCATGAGCGCCCATACCACCACGCCGATCAACAGCCAGTTGAGCCAATCCATGTCCTCATTGTCGGCAATGACGCCCGCGCCGTCCACAACCCGCGATTTCCGCGACCCGATCGCCCGTTCGCCGGCGAATCGTGCCGTCGGCGATCGGAATTGACATCTGGGTTGTGTTAATTTCCCGTATAGCCACAATGACCCTCGGAGAGGAGCCTGTCTTTGTCATCGACATCCCTCGAATCTTGCACCCAACCGGCCAACGCCACCCGCCGGGCGTTCGCCTTGGGCGGCGCCTTGTTCTTGTATCTGGTGACGCTGAAAATGTGGCTGGCCTATGTGTATGCGATGGTCCGGGGCGTCCCGGTGCTCGACGGGATGTCGGGTTGGGTGTGGCCGCTCATTCCCGGCGGTGACTTCGCGTTCTGCGTCGCCATGGCCGTCGGTTTCGCTACGATCTTCGCCATCGGCGACCGAACGGGTCGGTGGGGCCGGCGATTCGCCGAGGGGATTGCGCTGGGCGGATTTTTCGCGGTGGCGATCTTTTCGTGTTTCAGCACCAAAATCAACCAGATTTATGGTTGGCCGCTGGACATCCACCACATGCGGGCGGGGGGGAACCTGGGGCAGCTCGGCGGGTCGATCTGGGCGTATGTCGATGCGGCGTCGACATTGATGGTCGCGCTGGGGTTGGCCGAGCCGTGGGTGTTTGGTCGGCCGATTTTGGCTGGGTTGCGCCGGGTTCGCTGGGCCGGGGACGCCCGCGGATGGGTAGTGGCGCTGGCATTGGCGGCGGTGGTGGGAGGGGCATGGACGCGGGTGTTCGAGGGACACTACACCTATGGTTTGAAGAAGAACGCGGTCCTGCATTTTGTGCAGTATTACGAAGGATCCCCCACGCCGATCAACGCCCCGGCGCGGTTGACGGCGCTGTCGGGGTCGGCGGCGGCCGATCCGGCCATGCGACGGGCGGCGTCGTTGATCGACAACAAGCCGATGCCGCGGGATTTCGCCAAGCCCGTGATTCCGGGGGGCATGAATGTGGTGATGATCCTGCTGGAATCGACCTCGAATCAGTTCATCGACCCGCGAACCACGCCGAATCTCGATGCCCTCATGCGACACGGATTGCGATTCGAGGCCCACTTCACCACCTTCACCGAAACCTACAAAGCGGTCTATGCCCTGTTCTATTCGGACTATTTGACCGACCTCGGCGGACATCCGGCCGAACTGTACGGCCGGCCGCTCCCGCAGCGATCCTTGGCCGAGGTGTTCGCGGATGCCGGGTATGAGACGGGGTTTTTCCATTCGGGATATGCCGACTACGCGAATCTACGTTACTTCTTCAAGGACAAGGGGATGCGAACGATCGTGGGGGCGCTGGAGATGAAGGACCAGGCCGCCGGGCGAGGGTGGATGTGGGGAGTGTATGAGGAACTGACGGTCGGGCGGCTGACGGACTGGATCGCGGCCCGGAAGGACAAGCGATTTTTCGCGGTCTATTCGACGATGTTCCCGCACCATCCGTACCACTGCCCCATCGACGAGCGGCCGTTCGACGAGGGGACGTGGGAGGGCAAGTATCGCAACTCGCTGCATTATGTGGACAAAAATGTCGGAACGTTGCTGGAGACGTTGGACCTGCTGGGGCAGCGCGACAAGACCCTGATCGTGTTCATGGGGGATCATGGGGAGACGGTTTCGACGTTCCCGGTGGGGCACGGGCTGGCGATGACGCTCGATGAGATTCGGGTGCCGATGGTGTATAGCAATCCGGTGATGTTCCCGGCCCCGGAGGTGAGCCGGATTCCGACCAACCACTTGGACTTCGCGCCGACGCTGGCGGCGATGGTGGGATTGCCCGCGGATCGGGGTTGGCTGGGTCGGAATCTGCTGGCCGATTCGATCGAGCCGAGGTTGTTGTTCGTGCAGGTCGATCAGGCGCGGATTCGGGGGGTGATCGACGGGGATTGGGTGTTCAAGGTGGATGACAAGGGCGGGCGGGCGGGTCTCTATTCCCGGTCGAACG
>JBBSAF010000227.1:0-4726 GCA_038252525.1 Tepidisphaerales bacterium | reverse complement strand
GGCGACGGCGACGGCGACGGAGAGGTCCATGCCGGCGCGGTGGCGCTGGCGGAAGCTCCGCGGATCGACACCTGGCGGGGCGGATCGGACGGGCGAGCGTACCCCGCGGACCCCGACGCACGACACGACCACGACCATGGCCACCACCACGACGAGGAGCCGGCGCCGATCCGGCGCAAGCTCTTCACGCCGGGCGTGTGGGTACTGTTGGCAATGATGGCCGCGGGGCTGGTGTTCCTGGCCAAGCGGTTCCTGTTCGGTTTGGGCAACAGCACGAACCTCGACCAGCAGCATCCATGGGGGCTGTGGATCGCCATCGACGTGGCCAGCGGGGTGGCGTTGGCCGCCGGCGGGTTCATGTCGGCGTTGATCGCGCACATCTTCCACCGCGACCGCTATCACGCGATCTCGCGGCCGGCGCTGTTGACGGCGATGCTGGGTTACACGTTCGTCTGTCTGGGATTGCAGGCGGACCTGGGGCGGTATTACAACGTCTGGCATCCGATGGTGATGTGGAACGGCAACTCCGTGCTGTTCGAGGTGGGCATTTGCGTGATGATCTATCTGCATGTGCTGTACTTGGAGTTCGCGCCGGTGGTGTGCGAGCGTTATGAACGGCACGACCTGCGATTCCCGAAACTCACGCGGCTGGCGAAGTTCGTCCGCCCGAAGATCGAGTCGATCATGTTCCTGCTGGTGATCGCCGGCGTGGTGCTCAGCAGCCTGCACCAATCCTCGCTGGGCAATTTGATGGTGATCGCCCCCTACAAGGTCCACCCGCTGTGGTGGACGCCGATCTCGTCGCTGCTGTTCCTCCTCAGCGCCGCGGCGGTCGGGTTCCCGATGATCATCTTCGAGTCGCTTTTCGCCGGTTGGTCGATGAAGTTGAGGCCCGAGCTCGACCTGCTGTCCAAGCTGGCGCGGTACATCCCGATCCTGCTGGGCCTGTACGGCGCGGTGAAGATCGGCGACATGATCGTCCGCGGAACCCACGTTTACCTCGGGGACGGCTCGTTGGAGAGCCGCATGTGGCTGATCGAGATGATCGGCGGGGTGGCGATCCCCGTGGCCATGATGCTCGTGCCCCGTCTCCGCCGCAGCCTGCCGGGGTTGTTCACCGCCGCCACCCTCGCCGTGCTGGGGGTCGTGCTCAACCGCATCAATGTCTTCCTGATCGCGTATAATCCCCCCTACGCGGTCAAGAGCTACTTCCCGGCGGCGGGGGAGATCGTGGTCACGGTCGGGCTGGTGGCGGCTCTGATGTTCGCCTATCGGGTGATGGTCACCTACTTCCCGGTTCTGAGCCAACCCAAGGCCAAGGCGGCGGCATGAACGGTGGGAAACCAAGGACGGACGGAATGCGGATCGCGGCGATCGGATTGTTCCTGGCGGCATGGATGGGCATCGCGGCCCTGGCCCAAACGGGTCCGGCGACCCGGGCGGCGGCCGAGCCGGCGACGATGCCGGGCACGGTCATGCTGGGGGAGCTGTCCAACCTATATGAGCCGGTGCCCTTCGACCACGCGGCCCACGCCGACATGACGAAGATGCGCGACGGCTGCGCGACCTGCCACCACAAGACCTCGGGGAGCGCCTACAAGTCCGGCGTGCCGTTCAATCCGCCGCCTTGCAAGGACTGCCACGCGCCCCTGCGGACGGAACTGAACCAGCCGGGGCTTCGCGGGGCCTATCACCAGCAATGCCTCGGCTGCCACAAGGACTGGTCGCACGCCAATCACTGCACGACCTGCCATCAGCCGCGCGAGGGCGCGGCGACCCAGCCGACCTCCGACCAGATCCTCGGGAAGATGCACCCGCCCATCGAAGAGCCGGGCACGATCGATTATGTCGCCCGGTTCACCCCCGCCGACGGGCGCCACGTCCACTTCCGCCACAAGGAGCACATCGACCGCTTCGGCGTCGCGTGCGTGAATTGCCACACCAAGGAAACCTCGTGCGCCCGCTGCCATGACCAGGCCAAGGAACCCGAGCCGGTGACGGCGGCCCAGAAGGAGCGGTCGTGGAAATTGAAGCATGAGAAATGCTTCGCCTGCCATCAGGATCAGCGCTGCGACCATTGCCATTACAAGGACGGCGAAAAAGCCCCGGCCATTTTCGCGCACGCCTCGACCGGACAGACCCTCGACGCCGACCACGCCAAGGCGACGTGCGCCCAGTGCCATGTGGACCATGCGTTCAAGGCGCCGCCGACCTGCGGCGACGACAAGGCCGGATGCCATGCCGACGGGAAAATGAAGTTCCCCGCCCACCGTCCGGGACCGACCTTGACCACGCGGCCGAGCAAGCCGCTGCTGAAAAAGTGAACGAATGCGGAAAATCGCGCGGAAAATCGCGAGGGCATCGCGGGCATCAAGGGCATCGAGGGCATCGACCGGGATGGACATGAAACGAATGCTTCCACTGTTCGTGGCGGGATGGGTGGCGTTGGCGTGCGCATGGGCTTCGGCGGCGCCGGCCAAGCCCATCGGTCCGATCGAGCCCGCCAACTGCGTGACCGCCGAATGCCACGCGGGCGTCAAGGACCACAAAATGGTCCACGGCCCGGTCAACGTCGGCGCCTGCGACGCCTGCCACACGCCGGTCGATCCGGCCCAACACACCTTCAAGCTCGCCCGCGAGGGCGGGGAGCTTTGCACCTTCTGCCACCAGATCCAGACCCAGGGGATGAAGGTCGTCCACAAGCCGGTGGCCGAGGGACAGTGCCTCGGCTGTCACGATCCGCACGGGGCGAACAATGCCGCCTTCACCCGTGGCGACACCGAACAGCAGCTTTGCCAGCGCTGCCACGACAGCGTCACCCGCGACAAGAAGTTCGTGCACGGCCCGGTGGCGTCGGGCGAATGCCAATCGTGCCACGCCGCCCACGCATCGAACCACGCCAACCTGCTCAGCGACGAGGGGCGCGACATGTGCCTCAACTGTCACGCCGACATGAAAAAGCAGTTGGCGGATGCGCGGTTCGTGCACAAGCCCGCCCAGGCCGCCTGCACCGACTGCCACACCGCCCATGCATCGAACGAGAAAATGCAGCTCAAGCAGCCGCCGGTCGAGCTGTGCGGATCGTGCCACGAAAAGGAGATCGCGGCCGCCAAGAACGCCAAGTTCAAGCACTCGGTGGTGCTGGCCGACCAGGCGTGCGAAAACTGCCACACCGCCCACGGATCGAACCTGGCGAACCTCATGAAGGCCCAGCCCATCGTGGTCTGCATGAAGTGCCACGACAAGCCGGTGAAGGGCGCCGATGGGGTCGTCATCGCCGCGGTGGCCGACGTGTCGGACCCCAATCTCGTCAAGCACGGCCCGATCCGCGACGGCAATTGCGGCGGCTGTCACAACACCCATGGCTCGGAATATGACCGCCTGCTGACCGCGCCCTACCCCAAGACGTTTTACCAGCCGTTCAAGGTCGAGGATTACGCCCTGTGCTTCTCGTGCCATGACAAACAACTGGTCACGATCCAACAGGCCAAGGGATTGACCGGGTTCCGCAATGGCGATGAGAACCTGCATTATTTGCACGTGAACAAGGCCGACCGCGGGCGCAGTTGCCGGGCCTGCCACAACGCCCACGCCAGCCCCAACGCCATGCACGTGCGCGACACCGTTCCCTATGGTCAGTGGCAAATGCCGATCAAGTTCACCAAGACCGATGGCGGCGGAAGCTGCTCGCCGGGCTGCCACAAGCCCTATGCCTATGACCGCGACAAGGCCGTGAGCTACGCGGCGCCCAAGGCGGGCAAATGATCCGCCCCGCCGCGATTTTGGCTTGGGTGCTGGCGATGAACCTGATCGCATGGGCCGGCGCGCAGGTGGGAGAACATATCGACCGCGTCGTGACGACCACCGCCGGGGCGACGGTGAAAATCCCGTCCGACCGCCCCGCCGTCGTGCTGTGCGTCCGCCCGGAGCAGCCGCAAAGCCAGTCGGCGATTCACCAGGCGATGGAGGTCATCGGCGACTCCGCGGAAGTCGCGCGATTCGCCGTGGTCAGCGGCGCCGACGCCGACAAACGCGCCAAGGACTTCGCCGCCGCGTCGCGCTGGCCGGTGTTGGCCGACGCCGATCACGATCTCTCCGGCGCCCTTGGCGTCCACGCCTGGCCGACCACCATCGTCATCGATGCCAAGGGCATCATCGTCGCCCATCTGGCGGGCCTCGACCCGGCCTACTCATCCACCCTCGCCGCCGCGATCGACCTGGCCGTCGGCAAGATCGACCGCCCGACCTACGAAAAGCGCATCGCCCAAACCGACGAGGTCGTCGACGACCCCCACGCCAAGGCCCGACGACATGCGACGTTGGCGACGACCCTCTTCATCGAGGGCAAAACCGACGCCGCCGCCGGGCAGGTCGAGATGGGTCTGAAACTGATCCCCGCCGACGCGTCGCTATTGATCGCGCGCGCCCGCATCGAACTCCGCCGCGGCGACGCCGAAGCGATGCTCAAGACGTTGGACTTGATCCCCAAAGGGTCGGTCCCCGGCATCGTGTTGGCCACACTGCGGGCGCGGGCGTTGATCCACCAGGAAAAATGGGCCGACGCCAAGACCCTGATCGCGCCGACGATCAAACTCAATCCCGATCCGGCCGAGGCGATGTATCTGCTGGGTTTGGTCGCCCAACACGAAGGCGACATGCCCGCCGCCGCCGCGTGGTTCCGCAAGGCCTTCGAGTCGGCCGATAGGCTGCACGCGATGCCTTGATG
>JBBSAF010000226.1:0-4728 GCA_038252525.1 Tepidisphaerales bacterium | reverse complement strand
TGTCCGGCTGGGCCAAGGTCGCTTGGATCATCTCCAGGGCGGGCATGAAGTTGTCGCGTCCGTATCCGCCGCGCACCGCCACCGACAGCACCGTCATCGCGGGCATGTCGACCATCTTCACCGGCCCGGTGGTCGCGGCCGGTCGGGACGGGTCGGCGTCGGGGTAGACGAACGCCATCGAGCGCGTGTCGAAACCGCCGTCGGCCGGGGACATTTCCATCACCACCGGCGCGGTCATGGGGATGTCGTTGCGCTGGATGTGTTGGAACAGGGGATTGAACATGCCGTCGGAATCAGCGCCGGCCATGTCCGCGGCCGACACCATCGCCAATCGGCTCGGCGGGTAATGCTTCACCAGCACCTTGTCGGTCGGTCCCGGCGGCGGGTATCCGGCCGGCAACGGCGCCTCGTGGATGTAGCTGCCGATCTCCATGGCCGGTTGACTCGCCGGGGCGGTGGCGGGCACCGCCGAACGCCCCACCGTTTCCGGCGGGGCCGACGAGCATCCGACGCCGACCAGAAGGAAAAACGCCATGACCGGGCATGAAGGCTGTTTCATGCCCGATCGTAGGCTCGCTTGTCGCGTCGACAGAAAAAGATCAATGCGGGCTTGCGGCCTCGACGAACGTCCCGCACGGGCCGCCGCCGGTGGCGACCTCTTTTTCAATCATCGAACCGTCAAACCGGTGCAGCGGGCGATACCAATCCGACACCTCGATGCAGCTTTCGGGCACATAATGGCAGATCAAGGACCTGCGGAAACGATCCTTGCTGGTGTTGGGGTGGCTGCCGTGGATGACGCTGCCATTGAAAAACAGCACATCGCCGGCCTTGAGGTTGGCCGGCGCCGCCTCCAAGCCCTCGGGGACGCCCACATGGTCGAGCGTGAAATAGCGGTCGGTCTCCTGGGTGCGCTCGGGGCACACCAGGTCCATGCGGTGGGTGCCGGGGACGACCATCATGCCGCCGTTGTCGGGATCGGCATCGTCCAACGCGATCCAGGCCGCCATGCACGTGCCCGGCGCGACCTTCAGATAAAAATTGTCCTGGTGGAAATCCTGCCCGCGGGCGCCCGGCGGCTTGAAATAGAACATCGTCTGGGCCGCGATCGGCTCCTCGGCGAAAAACACCCGCAGAATGTCCCTGATCCGCCGGTCGAGCAGATATCGCATCGCCAGCTTTCCCACCGTCTTGCCGGGATGGCGATGCGGCTGGAGGATCCGCGGATAGAACTTGAGCGGATCGGACTTGTCATATTCGAGGTTACCGGCGTGCTGGGTTTCCGACAGTCCCTCGACCGGGCCGTTCTTGGCCTCGTCCATGAAGGCGTCGCGGAGGATGGCGGCCTCGGCGGGTCCGATCAAGCCGCGGGCGATGTGATAGCCGTCGCGGTGATAGGACTCGATCTGTTCGGCGGTCAGGGGTTCTGTGGCGGTGGGGGTCATGGTCATGGCTTGCTCCCGGCTGAAATCGCACCATTGCGATGCGTTGAATAATACGACATCGACGGCCACCCTGGGAATGCAATTGCCTGTCAATCCCCTATAATATCCTGTCATGCCCAAGATCCATCCCCCCCACCGTCCGCCGCTGCTCCTGGTCACCGGGCATTTCCATGAAACCCGCGGATATGCCACGAATCGCCCTCGCGGAACCCCCGATTGGCTGCTGATCGCCACCGTATCCGGGGCCGGTCGGTTCGGGCACGCCGGGGGGGCACTCCGCGCCCTGCCCGGCGATATCCTCTTGACCCGCCCCGACACCCCCCACGATTACGGCGCCGACGACGACACGTGGGAACTGCTGTGGGCGCATTTCCAACCCCGCTCCCACTGGCTGGAGTGGCTGAATTGGCCGGATGCCGGCGGGGGCAATATGCGAATCCAGTTGCCCGAGCCGGCCCGAGCCGCCGTCGAGCGGCTGCTCCTGGACATGCACGGCGCCGCCAGCGGTCCGGGACGGGTGGCCGGGGCGATGGCGATGCTGCGTTTGGAGGAGTTGCTGCTTTATTGCGACCGTTTCAATCCCCTGTCGGAGCGCTCGAAGGTGGATGGGCGGCTGCGGGACGCGATGGAACACGCCGCCCGCAACCTGCGTCGGAAACTGTCGGTCGAGGAATTGGCCGAGGTCGCCGGTTTGTCGGCATCGCGGCTGGCGCACCTGTTCCGCGAGCAATTGGGCACCACGCCGCAGCGATTCGTCGAGCGCCAGCGTCTCGGGCGGGCGCGGCAGCTGTTGTCGTTCACGGGAATGAGCATCAAACAGATCGCCGACGAGACCGGCTTCGACAACCCGTTTTATTTTTCCTTGCGGTTCAAGCGCCACACCGGGAAAAGCCCCAAGGCATTCCGGGCCGAGGTGAAGTGACGCGGTGATCGCCGGCCCGTTGCCCGTCGGGGAGCGTCGGACGGGTCAATACTGCAATCGGATGCCCATGCCGCCCCAGAGTTGGGTGTCGGCGGTCACGTTGCCATTGATGCCGTCGGTGTAAAACAGATACCCCTGCAGGGTCCACTGCCCGAAGCGACGGGAGGTGTTGAGCAGGGTGTTGAGCGAATAATTCGCGGTCAATCCCAGTTCGTAATGCTGGAATCCCTCGTCGGCGGGGCTGGTATACACGAATTGTTGCTGTTGGCCGAGGATGTAGGCGATGTCGGCCGAGAAAATGAGGGTGAGGGGGGTGTCCTCGATGGGCATTTCATGTTGGACGCCCAGCTCGAAGTACCAGCCGTTGTTGAGGTCGTAGTCGTAGGCCGCGAAGGCGTAGGGATTGAGCAGCGGGCGTTCGGCGCCGAAGAGGCCGGAATCGTCGTAGGTGAATCGGCCCCAGAACTCCCCGGTGTTGAGGGTGTCACGTTCGGGATAGATGTAAGTCGTGTGCCCGCCGGTGAAGGTGAGCGGCTTGATTTCGAGCTCAAGCCCGACATAGGGACGGATTTCCTGGAAGCGCGACACCGGATCGGAATCGTAGACGTTGGCGAAAAGCCCGATGATCGGATGGGGGAACTTGCCGAGGTCGAACTTCAGGGCGCCGTCGAATTGCAGGTTGGGCGCGTCCTCGTGCCCGCCGACCTCGCTGTGGTCGATACCGCGATACACATAGTCGGTCATGTAGCGGACGGTGAGGTCGAGGTTCAGCCCGCCTTGGTTGACCTTTTCGGTGTCGGCGGCCGGGGCGACCGGGGCGTAGACCGATTCGGGGGCGGGGGCCGCGTGGCCGGGGGCGTCGGAGGGACCGGCGGCGCCGGCGACGGCGGCGCCGCCCAACGCGGCGATGGCGATGATGAGGGCTTTGGGCATAAAGGAAGGCTCCTTGGAGGCGACTTTACCCCCCCGCCGGGGGGTTGTCACGGACGGCGCCGAAGTTGCATAAAGCGGGACATGAACCAGTCGGCGGCCTCCCGGCGAAAGCAGGTGTCGTTCCCCGCCGACGGCGGCGCCGAGCCGCCGGGGCTGCGGCACGTCGACGACGAGCGACCTGGAATCGCCAGGCGCAAATCGGGACGGGGCTTTCGTTATATCGACCCCGACGGCAAGGCGATCCGCGATGGGGCGACGATCCAGCGCATTGGATCCTTGGCCATCCCGCCGGCGTGGACCGACGTGTGGATTTGTCCGGATCCGCGCGGGCATCTCCAGGCCACCGGACGCGACGCCGCCGGACGCAAGCAACATCGCTACCATCCCGGTTACCGGGCGTTCCGAGACCAAACCAAGTACCACCGATTGGTGGCGTTCGCCGAAGCCCTGCCGAAGTTGCGAAGAACGACCGCGCGGCAACTGCGTCAACGCGGGCTGCCGCGCGACAAGGTGTTGGCGGCGGTCATCGCGCTGTTGGAAAAGACGCTCATCCGCGTCGGCAACGACGAGTACGCCAAGGCCAACGGACATTTCGGATTGACCACCCTGCGCGACCGCCATGTGAAGGTCAGGGGGAAGACGGCGCGCTTCACCTTCACCGGCAAAAGCGGCGTGCGCCGGGAGGTCGAGCTGTCCGACCCAAGGCTGGCGCGGATCATCCGGCGATGCCGAGATCTGCCGGGACAGGAACTGTTCCAGTATCTCGACGGCGGGGGGAAGCGGCGCGATGTCACCAGCGCCGATGTCAACGACCACCTGCGCGCCATCACCGGCGAGGCGTTCTCGGCCAAGGACTTCCGCACGTGGGCCGGGACGGTTCTGGCCGCGACGCATCTGCGCGCCATCGGCCCGGCGGATTCGGAGTCGGCGGCGAAAAAACACGTCGTGGAGACGGTCGATCATGTCTCCAAGCGGCTGGGCAACACGCGGTCGGTCTGTCGCAAATGCTATATCCACCCACGGGTCATCGAGGCGTACATGAAGGGTGTGACGATCCCGGCCAACGGGTCGGTGAAGCAGCGGCGCGGACTGAGCGGCGAGGAGTCGGCGGTGGTGGGCTTGTTGAAACGGAAGACGGTTTGAGGGGGTTTCGGCGAAAGAGGGCGAACGCGGGGCGAGGCGCCTCCGCGACATGGATACCACGGCGGCTGGCCGGTGACTTGTGTATAACAACGGGGCGAGGCGCCTCGTTGTTATACATAAGGCCTCTCCCGCTTTAACATATGCTACTGCCAATAGATATGTGGCATAGTCGCCCTCGGCTGTGCATCCCGTTGACGCGCCAGACTCCATTCACTCAGCCGGGGGCGGCTGAGCTACATGAATCGGGAGGGGCGATGGCCGAGATGTGTATAACAACGCGGGGCG
>JBBSAF010000225.1:0-4773 GCA_038252525.1 Tepidisphaerales bacterium | reverse complement strand
GGCATGAGATGGGGATCCTGGAAGACGTAGGCGAGGCGGCGGTGGTGATGGGTGGCGCGTTCGAGGTCGGCGTCGGCGTCGGCGTTGCCGTTGGCGTCGGCATCGATGGTGACGAAACCGGCGGTCGGGCGTTCGAGACCGGCGATGAGGCGAAGGAGGGTGCTCTTGCCGCAGCCGCTGGGTCCGAGGATCGAGAGGAATTGACCGGCGGGGATGTCAAGATCGAGGGGCGCGACGGCGCGGACGGCGGGGTCGAAGGTCTTGGAAACAGCGCGAAGATACACCGGCGCGGCGGCGAGGGGGGAGTCAAGTTGGGCGGCGCGGTATGGGGGCATGGCGGACTCGGCAGTGATTGTAGGCGGAGGGCGGGGGAAGGGAATCGGGTCGAGGGCCGGGTTTGGAACACGTCGAAAAAGGCAATGCGCCGTCGAGGCGGCGGAGGGCGGGGACGAGGCGCTTCGCTGTAGTACACAAGGCCGCCCCCCATCCAAAACTGTGCTCTTGATAAGAGATGGGTAGCTGTGTCCGCCGTGGGCACGCCAGCGTCCATTCACTCAGCCGGGGGCGGCTGAGCTACATCAAGCGGCGTGGCAAAGACCGACCTGTGTATAACAACGAGGGCGGCGCGCCCGCGCGCCAAGAGGATGCGGCGATTCCACCGAGTTCCGTCGTGTTCCCGCCGGGGAGGGGTCCGTCGGCGGTTTGCGGGGGTCAGATTTTGGCGCGGAGGAGTTGGTGGGTGACGCGGGCGCGGAGCTGGTCGGGGTCGAAGCGCCGGGTGAGGACATGCAACGCGCCCAGGCCGCGGACGGTTTGCAGGAGATACGACGCCTCGGAGACGATCTCCGGCCAGCGCTCGTCTTCGAGGGTCGAAACGTCCAACAGGGGCGCGACCAGTTCGCTCGGCACGCCGAAGATGCGAAGGCGGACGGCGGATTCCAGATCGACCGAGGGCGCGACACACAGCGCGGCGGTCGCGGGGTCGGGGGCGTGGAAACGGATCGAGCCTTCGGGGGATTGCTCGCCGAGCTTCATCGCCGGGGATAGGCCGAACCGCGCGGCGGGATCGTCGAGGTCGAGGCACGACAGCACCGGCAAGAGTCCGGCGGCGGTCAAGGGTCCGTCGAGGCGGAGGACGGCGGCGTGACCGGGTTCGGCGAGGGCGAGCATCAGGTCGGGCAGCAATTCACGGAGGCGCGAACGTCGGGCTGAGGCGTCGAGGAGTTGGTCGGATTCGTCGTTTTCGAGGATGAGGATCTCGAAGCCGTGGGTGTCGTCCGGCCAGGCGGCGCGGATCGGACCGGTGAAGGCGCCGGCGGACCAGTCGGCGGCGTCCTCGGCCCATTCGGGGTCGAATTGGTTGATGCGAACGATCATGGACGCCCGGGGTTGGGCCGGTTCGCCGGAGCGGCGGGCACGGCGGACAGCGTGAATGCGGGGCGGGGGTTACACGCCGACGGGTTGGGCGATCAACTCGAGGGCGGCGCCGGGGAAACAGGTGACGTTGACCAGCGAATTGACCGTGACCGGCCCGCGGGTGAGGTCGATGGCCGAATCATCGGCCGGAAGCTCGACGACGAGGGGGATGACGGCGTGGACGATCATGGATCGGTCGTCGATGCGCCGGACGCGCCCCTGGACGATGCGCGGCGGGCCGAAGATGGGGACCAGGAAGTTGCCGCCGGAGGGGACGGTCCAGAGCTTGCGGGCCTGGACGGTGATGCGGGCGGCGACGGGTTGGCCGATCGGTCCGTCGTAGCGGTTGGCGGTCGCCAGATGCAGCTCATAGGTCGCGCCGTCGGGGATGAAGACGACCGAATCGTCGGTGACGGCGGTGATGCGTCCTTTGGCCGGAAAATCCATGTCGTTGGCCATGATGGTCTCCCTGGGTGGTGAGGGGCGCAGTATAGGTCGGTACGTTGGCAGATGCCAGTTGGAGGTTGGGGAGTTGCGGGTTGCGAGTTGCGGGTTGCGGGCGGGGAGGGGGGAGTTGCCGGTGGGCGATGGGCGGCGGCAGCGCGGGCGATGGGCGGCGGGAGAGAGTCGCATTTTGTCCATGTTCATCGCAAGGTGGCCATGGACGGGCTGTGGGATGGTGATATAGAGGGGGGTGTTCGGGGGACAAAACGGCCGGGAGAGGTCATGAGTATGTCGCGAAGTCCGTTGATTGCGGGCGATGGGGTTCATGCGATGGCGCCGCGGGAGGTTTGGACGGAGTCGGCGCGGCGACGGCGCGACACCTACGCGATCACGCCGGATGCGCCGCTGTTGCGCTGCGAGTTCGGATATTACTCGCTGGATGCCTGGAAACAGCAGGGGATGTCGGCGGACGCGAACCTGGATGAATTGTTCCTGCTTCAGCCTTCGGGGGTTCATGGGGTGGGGCAACTGGGCTGGTGCGAGGCGGCGCTGTCGCCGGAGTTTCCGACCCAGGTGCTGGAGGACCGCGGGGAGACCGAGATCGAGCAGGACTTCGCGGGCCGGAAGGTGCTGTATTTCAAGGGGCGGCGGAGCGGGTTCATGCCGGAATATGTCGATCATCCGGTGAAGGACCTGGAGACGTGGCAGTCGGAGATCGAATGGCGGCTGGATCCGCGCGACCCCAAACGTCGCGACGGATTGGAGGGGCGCATGGCCGACGCCAAGGCGGCGGCGGCGCGGGGGGAGATGATCTGCCAGCACATCGCCGGGAGTTTCATGTATCTGCGCTCGATGATCGGGCCGGAGGAATTGCTCTATGCCTTCCATGACCAGCCGAAGTTGATCGAGGCGTGCATGGAGCGATGGCTGGAATTGGCCGACGCGGTGACGGCGATGCATCAGGAGCACATCACCTTCGACGAGGTGTTTTTCGCCGAGGACAACTGCTACAACCACGGCCCGCTGGTGGACCCGGCGATGATGCGGTCGATGTTGATCCCGTATTACCAACAGCTCCTCGCCAACATCAAATCGCGGCAAATCGACAAGAACAGGCATCTGTATGTCCAGATCGACACCGACGGGGATTGCCGGCCGCTGATCGACTTTTACATCGAGACCATCGGGATGGACGCGATGAGTCCCTTCGAGGTGGCGTCGGGGTGCGATGTGGTGGAGATCGGGCGGAAATACCCCGAATTGTGCATACGCGGGGGGATCGACAAGCGGGTGCTGGCGGGCGGCAGGAAGGCGATCGACGCGATGGTCGAACGCATCCTGCCGGCGATGAAAAAACGCGGCGGCTACATCCCCTGCTGCGACCACGGCGTCCCGGCGGAGGTGCCGTATGAGGACTATCTGCATTACCGGCGGAGGTGTGTGGAACTCGGGGAGTGAACACCGCGCGGAGGGGATTGGTCGGTAGACGGAAGGAGGGTATGCGGTAGGTGGAGCGGAAAAAGGACCGCCACCGCGCAATCCTCTCCACCTCCCCTCCTTCCGCCTACTTCCCCTCCGCCTTCCGCCTACTTCCCCTCCGCCTACTTCCCCTCCGCCTTCCGCCTTCCGCCTTCCGCCTACTTCCCCTCCGCCTACCGCCTTCTACTTGACCAGTTTTCGATACTTGATCCGGTGGGGCTGGTCGGCGTCGATGCCGAGGCGGCGTTTGCGGTCGGCTTCATACAGCGAGTAATTGCCCTCGAACCAGACGACTTGGCTGTCGCCCTCGAAGGCCAGGATGTGGGTGGCGACGCGGTCGAGGAACCAGCGGTCGTGGCTGATGACCACGGCGCAGCCGGCGAACTCGCCCATGGCCTCCTCCAAGGCCCGCATGGTGTTCACGTCGATGTCGTTGGTCGGCTCGTCCAATAGCAGCACATTGGCGCCGCTGCACAGCATCCGGGCGAGATGGACGCGGTTGCGCTGCCCGCCCGACAGGGTGCCGACCTTCTGCTGCTGGTCGGTCCCGGAAAAGGCGTAGCGCGAGACATACGCCCGGCTGTTCATCTCGACCGTCCCTAGCTTCATCTTCTCCTGCCCGCCGCTGATCGCCTGCCAGACGGTGGCGTCGTCGTCGAGGCTCTCGCGCGACTGCTCGACATAGGTGAGCTTGACGCTGGCGCCGACGGTGAGCGTGCCGGAATCCGGTTTTTCCTGGCCGATGACCATCTTGAACAGCGTGGTCTTGCCGGCGCCGTTGGGGCCGATGATGCCGACGATGCCGCCGGGGGGCAGCGAGAAGTTGACGTTCTGGAACAGCAGCTTGTCGCCGAAGGACTTGGACAGGTCCTTGGCCTCGATCACCTTGCCACCGAGGCGCGGGCCGGGGGGGATGAAGATTTCCGCCCGCTGCTCGTGGGCCTTTTGGTCCTCGGCCAGCATGGCGTCGTATTTGGCGAGCCGGGCCTTGCTCTTGGCCTGTCGGGCGCGGGGGCTTTGGCGGACCCACTCGAGCTCGCGGGCGAGGGCCTTTTGCCGGGCGGATTCCTGCTTTTCCTCGATGGCCAGGCGGGCGCCTTTTTGTTCCAACCACGAGGAATAATTGCCCTTCCACGGGATGCCCTGACCGCGATCAAGCTCGAGGATCCAGCCGGCGACGTTATCGAGGAAATAGCGGTCATGGGTTACGGCGATAACGGTACCCTTATAATCACGTAAATGTCGTTCCAGCCAGGCCACCGATTCGGCATCGAGATGATTAGTAGGCTCGTCAAGTAGTAAAATATCCGGTTCAGTTAGCAAGAGCCGACAAAGCGCGACACGGCGACGCTCGCCACCGGAAAGGATATTCACCGGGGTGTCGCCAGCGGGGCAACGCAAAGCATCCATGGCATATTCCAGCCGAGAATCAAG
>JBBSAF010000224.1:0-4796 GCA_038252525.1 Tepidisphaerales bacterium | reverse complement strand
TCCTCTCCCCTCCCCACGTACAACTTACAACGTACAACTTACAACCCCCTCCTCTCCCCTCCCCACGTACAACTTACAACCCTCTCCTCGCCCCTCCCCACTTCCCTCCCACAACTCGCAACGCGCAACCCGCAACTCGCAACCTCCGCTCCCCTCCCTCCCTTGCAAAGCCGTCGGTTTCGACGCAATATAACGCGGTCAAACGGCTTTTGGCGTTGGTTTTCGACCGCCTTGGCCGTACACTACATCCAGAGGGTCGGCGGGCGTCCGCCGGTCGAACGGTCTTTTTTTGGAGTATCGCGCCATTTCCACCAACTTCCGCCACAACGAGCAGATCCGGATTTCCCCGATCCGACTCATCAACGACAAGGACGAGCAACTCGGCATCGTCAGCACCTCCGATGCCCAGCGAATGGCCCGCGAGGTCGGGCTTGATCTCGTCGAGGTCGCTCCCACCGCGCGCCCCCCGGTCTGCCGCATCATGGATTACGGCAAGTGGCGTTATCAGCAACAGAAAAAAGAGGACCGCTCCCGCGCCAGCAGCCGGGCCGGACAGCTCAAGGAAGTGAAGCTAAAGACCGTCAAAATCGGCGACAACGACCTGCTCATCAAGATCACCCGCGCCAAGGACTTCCTCAAGGAAGGCAACAAGGTTCAGTTCACCCTCCAGTTCCGTGGCCGCGAAATGGCCCACCAGGATTTGGGGCGGAACCTGTTCGTCAAGATCAAGCAGGAGCTCTTGCTCGTCAGCAAGGTCGAGCGCGACGCCAAGATGGAGGGTCGGCGGATGACCATGGTCCTCCAGCCCGATCACAAAACCCCCAAACCGGTCGTCGCCCCGACCGCCGCTTCGGTCGCCGGCACGCCCGCCCCGGCCGGCGAACGCCTCAACGTCCCCCCGCGCCCCGCGACCCAGCCGGTGTGAGCGGGCATCGTCGCGCCTTGCCGTTCGCGCCCGCGGGCGCCATGAAACGTCCAGCGGTTCGCCGGACCATTCATCGCACACGGCTTGCCGTTCGCGCCCGCGCGCGACCTGAAACCTCGACGTCCGCCGTCACCCCGAACCCCGCGATCTCGCTTGCCGTTCGCGCCCGCGCGCGACATGAAATGCCGTCGAGCGGGGGGCGGCGGGAGCCAACGTCGTCTTGCCGTTCGCGCCCGCGCGCGACATGAAACAGGGTGCACTTGTCGATGAGGAGGCCATTGCAGTCCTTGCCGTTCGCGCCCGCGCGCGACATGAAACTTCGTTATCCCAGGGCAATCGTCCGAGGATAAAGCCTTGCCGTTCGCGCCCGCGCGCGACATGAAACCCAATACTTCAGCGCGAACTCATAGCCCCGCTGCTTGCCGTTCGCGCCCGCGCGCGACATGAAACCGTGACGCCAACCGTCCCCGCACCTTCGGGTCGGCAATGTCTTTTTGTCACGGGCGCGCCTCGTCACCGCCTTCCCTCACCCCACCCAGTGACGATGGCGCGCAACGGCGGTTTTCACAACCACCAAACCCCGTCCGCGCCCGTCGCGCCGTTGGACGTGGTCGAGGGTGTGGCGTTGTTATACGTAAGTCCTCCACCCACCCTAAACGATGTTTCTGCAAAGAGATACGTGGCATAGCCGCCTCGGCTGTGTCCCCCGTTGACACGCCAGTCACCATTCGCTCAGCCGAGGGCGTCTGAGCTACAGGAATTGCCGAGGACAACTGGCGAGGTGTAGGTCACAACGAGACGAGGGCGCCCACGCGACAAAAAAAGATGCCGGGGTTCGTGGCGGGGGCATCGGAGAAGGCGTACGCGGCCTCAAAACGCCAAGCGCAACCCCGCCACGAAAAACAGTTGTTGGGGGTCCACCCCCGCCGACCGCGCCAGTCCCGCCGATTCACCCACGATCCGGTGATAGCGCACCCCGATGTACGGCGCGAACTCGCGCTTGATCTCGTATCGCAGGCGCACCTCGGCGTCCGCCGAGGTCATCCCCGCGCCCAAATCCCGCTCCTCGACATCCTGGGCCGCGAATCGCAGTTCCGTGCGGGGTTGCAACACCAACCGCTGCGTCAACCGCAGGTCGTATTCGGCCTCGAACTTGAGCGTCACATCCGCCTTCTGCGACACGTACAGCGAGGTGTCGATATCGAACATTCCCGGCGCCAGGCCTTCCAAAGCCAACACCCCCGACCAGCGGTCGTTGTAATCCCCGTCCGACCAGTCGTTGGCGTACTGCGCCCCGATCTGCGCGTACCAGAACGGCGTCACCAGCCGCGAATACAGCAGATCGGTCTCCGATTCGCCGGTGAACGGTCCGTCGAATCCCGCCTCCCCCTCCAGTTTCAACCCAATCTTGTCATAGTCATATCCCGCCCAGGCGTCGGCCCGCCAACCCAACCGATCCGAATCATCCGACCCGATCCGGTACTCCAACTGCCGAACCAGCAAGAAGGCGTAAAAGGCGTCGTCCGGCACCATCTTGGGCCACTCCGCCGGCGGTGGCTGGGCGGCGCGGTCCAGCACGTCATCCAAACTCATCCCCTCCGGCAGCGCCGGCGTGGCAGGCAAACTCGACGGCGGCTGATGGTGGGCCGATTCGGACTCTCCGTGCAGGGGTCGCGTCGCGGTGTTCGGCATTGTCGCCGGGTCCATCGACATCGACATCGCCGGGTCCATCGCCCACGCCGTCGCCGCCCATCCCGTCGCCACACACGCCGCCATCGCCATCCACTTATCGCACCACATCGATCGGCCCTCCGGTCAACGAACGCACCACCGCGACGGTGCGGAACATCCCCTTTTCCATGTGGTACAGCAGGTGGCAATGAAACGCCCACTGCCCCGGCGCATCGGCGCTGATGTCCACCGTCAGCAGCTCCGCCGGCTGCACGTTGACGGTGTGCTTTCGCGGGTTGGCCGAATAATCCTCTCCGGCGTACAGGTCCATGAACATTCCGTGAAGGTGAATCGGGTGCGACATCATGGTGTCGTTGATCATGTTGATCCGCAGCCGCTCGCCGTACGCGAAACGAATCATCTCCGACTCCGAGAACTTCTTGCCATCGAAGCCCCAGATGTACTTGTGCATGTTCCCCGTCAGATGCAGGTCGAACTGCCGGGTGGGCGCCTGTCGATCCGGCGGGGTGGTCAAACAGCGCAACTGCCCGTAGGTCAGCACCCGCCACCCATCGTCGCCCAAACCGATCCCCGGATCGTCGAGCTGCCGGTACGCGCTCATCGCCATCGTGATGCTGCCGGGTCCGTGGTGGTCCGGCCCGTGCATGATCCGATTCGGCAATCCCGAGGTGGCCAACGCCACATCCCCCGACGGCGCCATCGGATGGTCGTGGGCCATTTTCCCCATCGCCATCCCCCCAATCCCCGCCATGCCCGCCTGTGCCCCGTCTTTTTCGTCGGACATGTCCATGTTCGGCATCATCCCCATGTCCTTCATCGTCAGCATCGGGCGCCGTCGCCGATGCGGGACCACGGCCGACATCCCCGCCGCCGGCGCCAGCGTCCCGCGCACCGACCCGCTGCGGTCCATGGTCTCGGCGAACATCGTGTATGCCTTGTCGTCCGGCAGGGTCACCATCACGTCGTATGTCTCGGCCACCGCGATGCGAAGCTCGTCGGTCTCCACCGGGCGGATGTTCTGCCCGTCGGCCTGCACGACCGTCATGGGGAGGCCGGGGATGCGGAAGTCGAAATACGTCATCGTCGAGGCGTTGACGATCCGCAGCCGCACCCGCTGTCCCGGTTTCGCCACCGCCATGAAGTTCTCGCGGCTGGACAGCCCGTTCATGAGATAGGTGTAGATGACTCCGGTGATGTCGGCGATGTCCGTGGGGTCCATCCGCATCAGTTGCCAATTCCAGCGCTTGCCCAGCACCGTCCCCAGGTCCTCCCCGCTCGCCTCCATCTGGTTGTCGAGGTTCGCCACCGTGGGGCGCTGGAAGTTGTAATATCCCTCGATGGTTTTCAGGTTCCGCAGCACCGCGTGGGGGTCTTGGTCGGTGAAGTCCGACAGCACGATGGAATATTCCACGTCGTACCCCACCGGGTCCGGCGCCGCCGGGTGGATGATGAGCTGCCCGTAGTGCCCCAGTTGCTCCTGCAAACCCGTGTGGCTGTGATACCAGTACGTGCCATTTTGGCGCACTGGAAAGCGATAGGTGAAGGTTTCGCCGGGCGCGATCCCGGCATAACTGATGCCCGGCACCCCGTCCATGGTGAATGGCAGGATCATTCCGTGCCAATGCAGGCTCGTCGATTCGGCCATCCGGTTGTGCACCCGGATCAGCACCTCCTTCCCCTCGGTCATGTGGATCACCGGGCCGGGAATCGACCCGTTGACCGTGATCGCGTCGGCCGGTTTGCCATCCACCCGCAATTTTTGGCGTTCAATAACCAGGTCGATGCCCCCCGGCTTGGCCGCGTCCAATGCGCCCATTTCCCCGGCCCGACTCGGAATGCCCGTCCAGCGCCGGTCGTCGAACGCCCCCCGCGCCGGCGGCGACCAGAGTGTCGCTCCGGTGGCCAGGGCAAGGGCCGAGGAGGTTGCGAGAAACTCACGGCGCGACCAAGGTCGCCGCGTCCGCCCGGTGAATGTATGGCTGTCCATCCCGGAAACCTAAGCCCGCGACTCCCATTGGCACAACGGACAATTCGGTCCTGTCCAAAGTCTTTTTCGTCGTCTGGACAGGTCCGCGCCCGGCTGTTATGATCCCCGACCCCCTGTTGCCAGGGGGCGGTTCTTTGTTTACGAGTTTCGAGGATTCCCATGGCCTACAAGTTCAAGCCCAAGAAAGCCGCC